>JBFHFG010000224.1:0-5693 GCA_041583815.1 Halovulum sp. | reverse complement strand
TGGTCTACAGCGCCGCGCTTCAGGACGTCCCTCGCGATGTGCTGGAAGCGGCCGAGATCGACGGTGCGAACGGCTGGCAGCGCGTCTTCGGGGTGATCCTGCCGATCATCCGGCCTGTCATCGCAATCAACGTGGTGCTGACCACGCTCAATACGCTGGGCGTCTTCGGTATCATATGGATCACCACTGCCGGCGGTCCCGGCACCATGTCCGAGACCCTGCCCATCCTCATGTATACCCAAGCCTATGACTTCGGCCTGATCGGCTATGGCTCGGCCGTCGCGGTCCTGCTGCTGGCCTTCGGCATCATCGCCTCGCTTGTCTACGTCTACCTGTTCCGCGTCGGCGAGGCCCGCGATGTTTGATCTGCCCGACCTGAGCAACCCGCGTGTCCGCACCCGGCTGGCCGCGAACCTGTCGCTGATCTTCGTGGCGCTCTGCTTCGTCGCGCCGATGGTCTGGATCCTGCTTGCGGCCTTCGACGAACGTGCGGGGCTGGAAATCGCCCTGCCCGCGAAATGGAGCCTTGGCAACTTCGGCGCGATCCTCGATGGCGACACGACGATCCGCCCGTTCCTGAACAGCGTCGCGATCTCGTTCGGCACGTCCTGCCTTGTGGTGGCGCTGGCGCTGGTCGCGGCCTATCCGCTGTCGCGCTACAAGCTGAAATACGGCACCCACTACATCTATGTGATCGTCTTTGCCTCGGCGCTGCCGGTCACCGCGATCATGGTGCCGGTCTATATCATGTTCGTGCACATCGGCATGGTCGACACCCTGGCAGGCGTGATCGTGTTCCGCGCAGCCTCGGAACTGCCCTTCGCGATCTGGCTGATGAAAGGCTTCATGGACGCGATCCCCGCCGACCTGGAAGAAGCCGCCTGGGTCGAGGGTGCCTCGCGTCTGGAGGGCGTCGTTCACATCGTCCTGCCGCTGATGGCGCCCGGTGTCGCGACGATCTTCATCCTCAGCTTCATCGAGAACTGGGGCAACTTCTTCGTGCCCTTCATCCTGCTGCAAAGCAGCGACAACTATCCGATGTCGGTTTCCCTTTATTCCTTCTTCGGGGAATACGGAGAGGCGATGTACGGCCAGCTTGCCGCCTTTGCGCTCATCTACACCGGTCCGTCGCTGATGATCTATTTCCTGATCCAGCGCCCGTTGCAGAAGGGCGGGCTGCGTCTGGGCGGCGCGGTGAAGGCCTGAGCCATGACCAAGCGCCCCAACATCCTGTTCCTGCTTTCGGATCAGCACAACTTCCGCTGCGTGACCGGCGATCCGGACACGCCGGTGCGCACGCCCGCACTGGACAGGCTGGCCGAGGGCGGCATGCGGTTCGACGCGGCCTATTGCCAGAACCCGCTTTGCGTCCCCAGCCGCGCCAGCCTGATCACCGGCACCCATTGCCGGACCCACGGCATCTACGACAACCAGCACATCCTGCCGGCGAACGGTCCGACCATGCCGCGCGCCTTTGCGGAAGCCGGCTGGCGCACCGCGCTGATCGGCAAGGCCCATTTCAACGGCGAACAATTCCAGGGGTTTCAGGAACGGCCCTATGGCGACCTGTACGGCCAGGCGCACCAGCCCGACCCGGCCCGGATGCCGGAAAAGGGCGAGTCCGGACTGGGCGACATCCTGGGCGATGCCGGCCCATCGGGTATCCCGCTAGCCCTGACCCAGACCGAGATCTGCGTGGCCGAGGCCGCCAAATGGCTACAGCATCACGCCGCCCAACCGGGCGACGCGCCTTTCTTCCTGGCGGTGCACTTCGACAAGCCGCATTTCCCGATCAACCCGCCGCAAGCCTTTTTCGACCGGCACCGGCGCACTTCTCTGCCTGACATCCCGGCATCGGATCCGCCCGTGCCCTTCGTCCGCGCCGCCCACGCCGCCAGCGGCACCGCGCATCACGACGGGGACGAGGATGTCGCCCGCAACGCGCTGGCGGCCTATTACGGCTGCGTCGAATGGGTCGATGACGCCATCGGACGGGTGCTCGACGTGCTCGACTACCTCGACCTCTCGCGCGATACGCTGGTGGTCTACACATCCGACCACGGCGAGATGGCCGCGCGACGAGGGATGTGGCAGAAAACCGTCTTCTACGAGGATTCCGCCCACGTCCCGCTGATCCTGCGCTGGCCGGGACACATCCCTGCGGCGAGCAGCTGCAAGACACCCGTCAGCCTGATCGACCTGTTCCCGACGCTGCTTGCGGCGGCCGGACAGCCCGTGCCCCCGCATCTCGAAGGCCGGGACCTGTCGCTCGCGTGGTCAGGCGGCCTGCCCCCGCGCGATGTCTTCGTCGAAAGCACAGTGCTCAAACAGCCCGACCATGCGGGCTGCATGGTTCGGCGGGACGCCTGGAAATACGCGCTCTACCTCGATGGCACCGAAGAGCTTTACGACCTGGCGCAGGACCCCGGGGAATGCCGCAACCTGGCCGGCGAGAATACCGCCCTCAGCGCCGAGTTGCGCGAAACGGTCCGCGCCTTCTGGGATCCGGACGGCTTCCGCGCCCGCTATGACGCAACGCCGCGAATGCCGCGCGAGAAGCACTTCTATCCATATTCCAACCAGTTCATCGGCGGCAACGGCGCTGTCTTCGACGCCCGACCATGACGATCACCAAGAAAGACCAGGCCCATGGCTGAACTTGCACTCAAGAACGTCCGCAAATCCTATGGCGGGGTCGAGGTCATCAAAGGTGTCGACCTGGAAGTGAACGATGGCGAGTTCGTCGTCTTCGTCGGCCCATCTGGCTGCGGCAAGTCCACCCTGTTGCGGATGATGGCCGGGCTGGAGGAGATCACCAGCGGCGAACTCTGGATCGACGATACGCTTTGCAACAACATCCCGGCCAAGGCACGCGGCATCGCGATGGTTTTCCAGAGCTATGCGCTCTACCCGCACAAGACCGTGTTCCAGAACATGTCCTTCGGATTGAAGATCGCCCGCACCCCGCGCGAAGAGATCGAACAGAAAGTACGTGCGGCCGCAGATATCCTTGAGATCGGCCACCTGCTGGAGCGCAAGCCCAGCCAGCTTTCGGGCGGTCAGCGCCAGCGCGTCGCTATCGGCCGCGCCATCGTCCGCGACCCCAAGGTGTTCCTGTTCGACGAGCCGCTGTCCAACCTTGACGCGGCGCTGCGCGTGCACATGCGGATGGAGCTTGCCAAGCTGCATGCCGACCTGGGGGCGACGATGGCCTACGTGACCCATGACCAGGTCGAGGCGATGACGCTTGCCGACCGGATCGTCGTGCTGGACGGCGGGGTGATGCGCCAGGTCGGTACGCCGCTGGAGCTTTACCACACCCCGGCGGACATGTTCGTCGCCGGGTTCATCGGCTCGCCCAAGATGAACTTCATCGGCGGGCGCGTGACCGCCGCCGAGGATTTCGCCGTCGCCGTCGAAACCGACGACTTCGGACACCTCGTCATCCCCGTTTCGCCCTCCCCGACCACCTCGATCGGCGACGCGGTGACGATCGGCATCCGCCCCGAACACGTCCTGCACGAGAGCCACGGACAGGGGATCGCCTGCCGGATCGAGATTGCCGAGCACATCGGCGATCACGCGATCCTCAAGCTTCAGGCCCCCAGCGGCCAAAGCCTGATCGCTTCGGCCAGCGGCAAGGTGTTCTGGTCGCCGGGGCAAATCTGCAGCACGACCTTCGATCCCGAACACATGCACCTGTTCGACGCCAAGGGGCGCGCGATGAAACACCGGGAGCCGCCGCAGATACTTCGCACGGCGTCAATGTAGTCTACCCTCCGCAGATCGGCCGGGTTTCGCTGCACGCCCCCTGGATCTTCACAGCGGCCTATTCGTAAGCACCTGCCGAATAGGTAAGCTCGTAGCTGTGGCTGTAGAGTTCGAAGACGATACCGAACGGGTCCTCGACATAGACCATGCGGTAAGGCTTCCTGCCCGGAAAATACTCTCGTACCGGCATGCGCTGCCGGCCCCCGGCGTCCACGATGCGTTTCGCAAGACCCTCGACATCCGGGTCCTGCACCGCGAAGTGGAATGCGCCGTGGCGCTTGTACTCCAGCTTGTCCGCGGGCGCGTAGTTGCCGGGAAACTCGAATATCTCGATACCGATGCCATCTGCCGTGGCCAGATGCGCGATCCTGAGCGCGCCCCATCCGGGGCCGAACACGTCGGTGCACATGTGCCCGATGGCGCTTTCATCTTCTACGGCGTCGGACGGTTGCATCACGATGTAGAAGCCCAGGACTTCAGAGTAGAACTTCACGGCTGCGTCCAGGTCAGGGACGGACAGTCCGATGTGGGAAAACGTGCGGGGGGTCGGGGTCATTCGATCTCTCCAAACCGATTGCGATGCGGTGGAAGTAGACGGGGCGTCCCGAAATGTGAAATTATCAACTTTAATGGAAATCATAACATGATGTTTTTCCGAATGCTGAACGCGACCTGGCTCGACACATTCACCACGCTTTGCGAAACCGGGCACTTCACCCGCACGGCCGAGCGTCTGAACATGACGCAGCCGGGTGTGTCCCAGCACCTGCGCAAGCTCGAGAACCAGGTCGGCCAGCCCCTGATCGCCCGCGACGGAAAGCGCTTCACCCTTACTCCGGCGGGCGAGGCCGTGTTCGAACTGGGCCTCTCGCGCCGGGCCGAGGAAAAACGTCTGCGCGAAGCGATCGAAAAGGACGATCGGGATGCGGGCGAGGTTCGCATCGCCTGTTCGGGGAGCTTCGCGATGCTGCTTTACCCGATCCTGCTACCCTGGATGCGGGCGGCACCCGGACTGGCAATCCACCTGGAGGCCGCGCCGCAGGCGGATATCCTGTCGGGTCTGCTGAACGGGCGGTTCGACCTTGGCGTGCTCGGGGCCGACCCCGCGCATGCGCGACTGGAGGCGCGTCACCTGGGTCGCGAAGAACTGTGCCTTGTCCTTCCCGCGGACGCGCCCGACGAAATTGCGACGTTCGCTGACCTGGACGCGCGCGGTTTCATCGCCCACCCCGACGGGTATGCCTATGCCGATGACCTGCTGAACCTGAATTTCCCCGGCACGTATCCGGGTGCGGACCGGATGCGGGTCCGGGCCTATGTGAACCAGATCGGCCAGATCCCGTCCCCGGTAGCGCAGGGTGTCGGCTATACCCTTCTGCCCCGTAGCGGCGTGGAGGCGTTCGGCCGGAAAGACCGGCTCAAGGTCGTGCCGTTGCCCAAACGGCGCTGGCATGAACTATGGATTGCCACGCGGCGCGGTCGCCCGCTGTCTGCACGGCTTGAACACGCCAGCAACGTTATCGTGACGTCCGCCGCGCAGTTGAAATAGGCCCGTCGGCATCGCACCGGATCGCAGGTCAGGGCGGCGGCCCTGCGATCCGGCGCAGGGGTCAGGCGGCGCTTTGCAGCGGGACCGCCGAGGGCCAACGGTTGCCATTGGCATCGAACAGCAGCAGGTCCTCGGCCAGGGCCGACAGGCTAAGCGCCTGTCCCGCTGCGAACCCGTGGGTGCCGGGGAGCCGTGCGGTCAGTGCCTGCGGCTGCGGGCAGCCCTGACCGGCGGGAACCTCGATCTCGACCAGGGTCTCAGCGCCCAACCGCTCGACGAAGCGCACCGCGCCGGAAACCTGCAAAGCCGCGCCTTCGCCCGGTCCCGGCCGCAGGCTTTCGGGGCGCACACCCAGCGTGGCAGGGCCGGTTTG
>JBFHFG010000223.1:0-5693 GCA_041583815.1 Halovulum sp. | reverse complement strand
GTGTCTCGGCCAGCCGCGCGGCAGGGTTGTCGACCCAGCGCGACAGCGACAGCGGATCGAAACTGCCCGCCGTCCCAAGTATCCCGGCGCCCCTCAGCAGCCCGGCCAACTGGCCGATCACGGCGTCGCCGCTGGCCTCGACCTCGGCCATGACCAGCGACAGGACCTGCGCGACCTCGGGCGTAGACGGCGCGGCAAGTCCGCCTGCCCCCAGTGCCCCTTCAGCAACGCTCGGGTCGATGCGCAGGCGCGGAAAGGCGCGCGGCCCCACGCGCAAACCGTGCAACGCCAGTTCGAACCGGTCTGGCTGGGTCGTCGTACCGGTGCCGAAGGCAAAGCCGCCCTGCACTTCGATGGACCGCAGCGCCAGCGCAGCATCCGGGCCACCGACCAGCCAGCCGCCCTGGCGCGAAAGCTCAAGGTGGCCGTTGGCGCGCCTGGCGGTTCGCAGCGTGGCGCGCGGCACGGCTGCCGAGGCGTCGATGTCCGCGCCGACCAGGTCTGCCAGGACATGCCCCCGCAGGCGCAGCCCGCCCGGCGCGGACGTGGTGGCGACGGGCAGGTGCACGCCGATCCCCGCCCCTTCGATCTGCTGCGCCTCGCGTAGAACGGCGCGGACCTGCGCCCGCAGGCTCAGCCCCGCCGCGAAGATCGCCGTCAGCGACTGGTCGACAGCCGCGCGCGAGACGACGCCGTGCACCGCATGAACCTCAAGCGAGGCGCGCTTGGCGCCGGTCCACCCGGCGGGCAGGTCCAGCGCCGCCGGTGAAACCGCCGCAGGCCCGGTGCGCGCCGCCAGCAACTGCCGCGCCAGCGTGATCGCAGGATCGTCCGGGTCGGCGGGGTCGGGATCGGGAATGACCTCGGCCAGCCGCACCAGCATCTCGGCTGCGGCGGGATCCGGGGCCGAGGGAAGCGCGGCCGCCTCCAGCGGGGTACCTACCAGGATCAGGCGGTTCAGCCCGTCGCCCATACCGTCCAGCGCCAGCCAGGCGGCATGCCCGGCGACAGCATCGGCGACAACCACCGCCCCGGCACGGGCCGCCAGCGGCGCCAGCACATGAGCCAGCCGCGCCGCCTGCCCCTGCGCCCCCTCTGCATCCGCGCGCGGGGCCAGAAGAACGTGCACGAGACCCGGCAGATCCGGCGCGGGCGTAACGCTCAGCGGATCGCGCCCGGGTTCGCGCAGATCGATGACCCGGGCGGGCGGCCCGGCCAGCACCGGCGGGGCGGCGGTCTCGGGCAAGGTCGAGACCACGACAACCGTGTCGGGCGGCGCGGCGCCAAGAAACCGCGCGACGTCATGCTCGGCCAGGATCGCGGCAGCGGCGGTGTCCTCGACCAGATGCAGCGTGGTGCCCGCAGGGGCTGCGGCAGGCGGCGTGACCAGCCCGTCGCTGGCGGTCCACAGCGTGCCCACGGCCCGCAACCCCGCGGTCACGGCGGCGCGGTCCAGCCCCTCGGGCAGCCAGCCGTCGAACTCGGGGAACTCGCTGAACAGCGCCGCAGCCAGCGAGGCCGCCGACAGCCCGTCCATGCCCGGACGCCACTCTCTCAGCGGCAGCGAGGCAAGCGTGTCCGGTGTCGGTATCGCCTGGTCCGGCTCAAGCCAGATCGCCAGACCGGGCCGGGTGGCATCGCCCTGAAGCGTCACGACGATCGGATCGGCAAGTGTTCCCGCGCCAACCAGGTGCAGTCCGCCGCCTGGGCGGCCGGACAGGAACCGCGCCAATGGCTGCAAGGCAGCGCGCAGGCCGTCACCCACTTCGGTGCCGCCGTCACGGATCCGCCGCGCGATCCACTCGCGCAGCTCAGTGCCGGGATCTTCGATCAGCCCTTTCAGCGACAGCCGCAGCGACGGAGTCGGCCCCAGGACCGGCGGATCCGGCAGCCAGTGCAGCGCGCCTACAAGGTCGTTGAGCCAGCCGATTTCGGTCTGACGGATCACAAGCGCGGCGATACGCTCGACCGCCTCCCACTGTGCGTCAGTCAACGAATCGAAGAACCCGCCGAACCCGGCCGACAGGTCTGGAACGTCCAGCGGCAGGTCGATATCCTCAAGCGACAGCACCGGGTTCGGCGCCTCGATCCCGATCCGCAGCGGCGTGGAGGGCGCCCATTCCGCGCGCAGCCCCAGGTGGTCGCATTCCAGCGCCAGCCGGTCCGCGCTGAGAACCAGCCGCCCGCCGCCCCGCGCCCGACCGATCGCGGTCAGCCGCACCTCGTCCAGGAAACTTGCGCTCGGCGCGGTGAAATCGAAAGTGGCAAGACAGGCCCGCAGCCGGGTTTCCAGCACGGTGCAGCGCTCACCCAGGTCGTCGACACGCAACCGCAGGCTGGTGCCGATGCACAACTGCCCCGCGCCGGGCTGCCACAGCGCCAGCGCGATATCCGAGGTCACATTGAGCGGCACCAGCCACGGGTCGGCATCGGTGCCCGCACCCGGCACGGCCCCTGCGGCCCCGGTCGCAAGCTCGCGCAGGACGGCAAGAACCGCAGGCATGTCGACCGCGTGGTTGTCCAGCACATCCTGCCAGTGCCCACGCAGCGTACCGATCGGATTGCCCAGGAAGGTGATGATATCGACCGTCGGGTACCCCGCCCCGGCGCCCGCAGGCGGCGTCCACCCCAGCGCCACCGACAGCAGGTTCGCCGCCGGCCCAAGCTGCGCGAGGATCGCGTCCAGCGCATCGCTGACAGCCTGCGCCCCGGCGGCCGCCACTGCCTCGGGGTCGGTCAGGTCGAGCGTCGCATAGGTGGTGGCGAAAATCCTGGCGTTGCGCAGTTCCATCACGAACACCGGCCGCCGCGAGGCATCCAGCGCCAGCCCGATGGCCAGCGCATCGACCGTCACATCCGCCGTGGCTAGCGCGATGTCGAACACCGCCTCGGTACGCAGCATCGGCAACGCCGTGGCCTCGCCCGTGCCAAGATCGATCCGCAACAGGTCCGCCGCCAGCGCGGCCGAGGCGGCGCCATCCACAAATCCCAGCCCAAGGCCCAGCGTCACTACCGGCAGGCCGGCCGTGCCGGGCGCCGCCGCAAGGCGAATGTCGAGACTGGGCAGCCCCGCACCAAGCGGCAACGCGACGCCCGCCGGGGTGGCCGCAGCGCCATTGCCCAGCAGATCGGCCAGAGCAGCCAGCCACGCGGCGCGCGAGGTCGCACTGCCAAGCGCCTGCGCGAACCACTCGCTCAGCACCTGCGGGCCCCGTGTCAGGATATCGTCGACCGGCAGCGCCGGGATCCCCGCGCCGCCGTCGATCCCCAGCAGCCGGGCAAGCGCCGCCACGTTGGGCGAGGTGCCCGCCGCTGCCCCGATCTGCGCCTGCAACAGCGCCAGGATCAGCTCGATCCCGGCGTCCTCCAGCGCACCTGGCTCGGTCAGCGACAGGGCCAGGTCGCGCGGGGCGGTCTCGCCCGGCAATTGCAACCCGGTCAGGGTCAGGCCGACATTGGGCGTGACGCCGGCATCGGTCGGTACCGCGACCAGCAGGCCCAGCCCGGCCAGCGCCGCCTCGCCCGCCGCCGGAGCGGCCGAGGACAGCAGGAAATCGGCGGTCAGTTCGATCACCCCACCGGCCGTGCCGATCAGATCCGGGTTCGGCGCCGCCCCCGGCCCGGTTTTCGGCACCCGGAACAGCGGGAACAGCAACGACGCCCGGCACAGCGTGTCCGGCACGCCCGCGTCCAGCTTCAGGCCCAGGTAAAGGCGCACCTCTCCGGCAGGCTGGTCGTCCAGCACCAGGTGGAACCGCACGGTGCCCAGACCGGCGACCTGCTCTGTCAGTATCTCGACCCATTTGCGGCCCGTATGATCGCTCTGCTGCTGGCCGTCGCGCACCGCGGCGACAAACTCCAGCAAGGCGGCGCGCTGGCCGTCATCGGACAGGATCGACTTCAGGTACCGACCCGGGTCGGCAACCCAGTCCCCGACGAACTCACCATTCTGACCGACCAGCCCCAGCGCCCGCAGCAGGGATGCGACATCGCCGAAATCGCTGCCCGAGAACGCGTTCATCGCGCGATCCCTCCCAACCGCTTGCGAGCCTCGGTCTCAAGCCGCAACAGCCCCGGTTCGGCATGCAGCGCGCGGGGCACAAGCGTGTCGTTTCGCTCGTCCCGGCCCGAGGCGGCGGCCAGCGCCCCGGCCATCGACATCAGCGAGTCATGTGCCAGCGCGATCAGCGCATCCCCCCAGACTTGCGCGATCAATTCGTCGCCAAGCGGACGGTCGGGCGCGGCTGTCACAAGACCCGCGACCCGCCCTGCGCCCCCGGTGGCGAAGGGCACCTTCATCGTCGTCCGGACCTGATCGCACAGTACGGGGATCGCGACCGTCACCCGCCGCGTGCCGGTTTCCAGGCTGATCCCGCCGATCTCGACCACCAACTGGTTGATGCCGTCGTCCCAAAGCACCCGCTCTCCGGTCTCGGACAAGTCGGCAGCCGCCTGGCGCAGCAGCGGCGCGGCGATCTTGTCGACCAGCGGCAGACGCGCGCCTGCGACGCCTTCGGCCAGCGGCTTGTCGGGCAACGCTTCGGGGGTACGGCGACGCAAGCCCTCCATCAGGATGTCAGCGGCCTGTCGCAACACGCCCGGCTGCGCGACATCGAAGATCCGGAAGGTAAGCGCCTCGGCCAGAGACACCAGAAGGTCACCGTCGATGATGCGGGTTTCAAATTCCGACGGTGTCGCCAGCACCGGTCCGGAGACCCGCCCCTCAAGGCCCGCATTGTGGGTGGCCAGCAGATCGGACAGCCTGTCACGGATATCCGCGGGTGCCCCGGGTTGTCCAAGAACCTCGCCCAGCCTGGTATCCGGCCTGACTTCCGACCCACCCGCGGCGGGACGAACCTCCGGTCGCACCGGCGTGCCGGGCCTGCCCGGTCGGGCAGGTGGCCGGCGTGGCGGTCTGGGCTCACGCACTCCGCTTCCCCCTGGATGTCGTTTGCAGTCGACCCGCACGGCCCCCCGCCGTGCGTCGCAGATCGTTCACGGTGCCCGGCCCGACCATCCGCGCAGGCGCATCCGGTCCGGGCCGAAAAAGCGCCTAGCGCCTGAGCGCGCGCAGAACCATTTCGCCGACAACGCCAAGCGCGAACCAGACGACCATGAATCCAACAAGTTCCAAGGCAAAACTGCCCCACTTGAACCAGATCTGAGCGATGATCAGCGCCGCCATGAAGGGCAGCAACTCGCGTTCGAGGCTGGGCCGCACGCCAATATTTGCAAAGAGAGAATAAATGGCCGCCTCCACCCCCGACACGGAACGCGAATTCCTAAATTCAATTATCAGAATACGTGATTCCGAAGCGCGCTGTCCAGATTTTTTGCCAGCAAACAAATCAAGGCAGTGGGAATCCGCACGCCTGCTGACGCCGCGCGGTTCGGCGCTTATGCGCACGATGCCGCGGCAAATACCTCAAGCCGGCAAATCGCAGGTTCCACTATTATTCGGAGTCACGCGCACACAAGGCCGGGGCCGCCTCATTCGCCTGCGACCTCGGGTGCCCAAGCGGCAATGGTCCGACCGACGTGGCGGCAATCCTCGAGGCTGATGGTCAGGGGGATTACCCTTCCACGTGCGTTTGACGCAAGAAAGCCGGCACCTTGCGGCACCGTCTAAGTATCTGAGTATGTTGTGTAATTTTGGTTGCGGGGGTAGGATTTGAACCTACGACCTTCAGGTT
>JBFHFG010000222.1:0-5695 GCA_041583815.1 Halovulum sp. | reverse complement strand
TCCCGAGGTCCCGCGCGCCCGCCGCAGTGCGCCGGGACACGACGCTGGGATGGAAGGCGGCGCGGCGTTATGAAACGAAACCGACACAACCGCGTTTGGAAGCATGTTCGCCGCCCTTCCCCTGCCCGCCCTGATCGCCGTTTTCGCCGCCGCATCGGCCGTCATCCTGCTGTGCGGCCTGCGCATGACCGGGCTTGCGGACCGGCTGGCGGACCGCACCGGCATGGGCGAGGCGCTGGTCGGCGGTGTCCTGCTGGGCGCATCGACCTCGCTGTCAGGGACGCTGGTGTCGCTGAGCGCGGCGCTGGACGGGCGCGCGTCGCTGGCGTTTTCCAACGGGATCGGAGGGATCGCCGCGCAGACCGCGTTCCTGGCGGTGGCCGATATCGTCTATCGCCGCGCCAACCTGGAACATGCCGCGGCCGAGCTGGCCAACGTGTTCCAGGGCGCGATGCTGATGCTGCTGCTGGCGCTGCCCCTGTTCGCGCTGACCGGCCCGGATGTCACGCTTCTGGGGGTCCACCCCGTCTCGATAATCCTGGTGGTGGTCTATGTCGGCGGTCTGATCGCCGTGCGCCGCGTGCGCGAGGCCCCGATGTGGCACCCTGTCCGCACGCGCGAGACCAAGCCCGACGAGCCTGAGGAGGATGGCGCCGACCGTGGTACCACGCTGATCCTGCTGGGTCGGTTCGCGGTGCTGCTGGTGTTCCTGGGCGTCGCGGGCTGGTTGTTGAGCCAGCTGGCCGCCGAACTGATCGATCGGTACGCGCTGCGCGCCTCGGTGGTGGGCGCGCTGATGACGGCGGTGGCGACCTCGTTGCCCGAGCTTGTGACCACCGTCGCCGCCGTGCGGCGCGGCGCGCTGCAACTTGCGCTGGGAGGCATCATCGGCGGCAACACGTTCGACGTTCTTTTCCTGACGCTGGCCGATGTGGGCTATCGCGAGGGGTCGATCTATCACGCCGTCGGCATGGACGACTATTTCTGGCTGGCGACCGGGATGGTGATGACCGCCGTGCTGACGCTGGGGCTGCTCTATCGCGAGAAGCAGGGGCCGGGGAACATAGGATTGGAGAGCATGGCCCTGCTGCTGATCTATGCCACGGCGATCGCCGTGCAGGTGCTGGGCTGACACGGGCTGATATCAGGCCGATACCGACCCGGACCGGGGAACTGCCACCGCCCCGCCCGCGTTCCGACGGTGATGACACAGCCAGCGCCCAGCCCCGCCCCCGATCAGAAGCCGCAACCCGACCCCAACTCAGGGCAGGATAACCGTCCCGTCGGGCGCATCATAGATGAACTGGACGACGTGGTCGGGTCCGGGAACCCCCGGCTGCGCGACCTGGTCGAGGGGTTTGGCCGCAGCTCATTCCTGCCGGTCATGGTGGTGCCCGCGCTGCTTGTCGTCTCGCCCCTGTCGGGGATCCCGCTGTTTTCGTCGGCCTGCGGGCTGACCATCGCCTTCATCGCGGCTCAGATGCTATGGCCGGGGCGCGATCACTTGTGGCTGCCCAATTTCCTGATGGATCGCCCGATCGACGAGGACAAGGCCCGTAAGGCGTTGCCGAAGATCCGCAAGGCGGGGCGCTGGCTGGACCGGCACGCCACTGGGCACGGGCGGCAACTGATGCGCCGCCCGGTGCGCATCGCGCTTGAGGCCCTTTGCCTTCTCTGCGGCGTGGCGATGCCGTTTCTCGAGGTGGTGCCGTTCTCGTCCTCGATCCTGGGGTTTGCAGTGCTGATGTTCTCGACCGCGCTGCTGACCCGTGACGCGATGTTCGCGGGTGCCGGGCTGCTGACGGTCGGCGCGGCGGTCTTCGTACCGCTCAAGGTACTGGGCGTGATCTAGTCGGAGATCTGATCCGGGATCTCGTCCGGATCCGCATCGTCCGGCGGAATCGCCGACGGCAGGCTTTCGGCCAGCGCGAACAACTGCTCCAGCGTGTCCAGGTCGGCGGCGTCGAAACTGCCGAACGCCTCCATCCAGACCGCGGCGGGGCGCAGGCTGTGAACCTCCAGCCGGCACCACTTGGTGCGCCCGTCGCGGCGCTGGCTGACGACCCCGGCGCGGGTCAGGATGCCCAGGTGCTTGGACACGGCGGCCAGGCTCATGTCGAAGGGCGCCGCCAAGTCCGAAACGGTCCGGTCCCCCGACAGCAGCCGCGAGACGATGGCCCGACGGGTCGGGTCCGCCAGGGCGGCGAACACGGCGTCAAGCTGCGCTTCGGGATCGGGGGCAAGCGGTGTCATCCCCCCGGTGTAGCCCCCGGATATGAATCGTCAACCGTGAGGTTGAATGAACCGCGCCGCCCCGACATCGACGACCGCCGCCGGAAGGCGCGGATGCGCCCGCCAGTCGCACCCTGATTTTTTTGTTTTATATCAATAACCTGAACCAAATCGCAGAATGCACAAGCGCGCTTGACAGCCCCGCCCCCCCTTTCTAGGGTCCGGGCAAGTTAACCGGGGGGTGTTTCGCGCCCGTCGGTCGGCGGAAAGGCTAGAGTATCCATGGCCGATGATCATCACCGGGACCGGCTGAAAAAGCTGGACGACCGGATCGCCGAGGCCCGAAAGGCCCGCGAACCGAAGCCCTCGCGGCCCGGAAAGTACGACGCCAGCAGTCTTGCGTGGCGGATGGTGCTGGAACTGGTCATTGGCATGGGTCTGGGCTGTTTCATCGGCTACGGGCTGGATGTCCTGTTGGGCACCCTTCCCGTGTTCCTGATGATTTTCGCCTTGCTGGGATTTGCCGCCGGGGTGCGCACGATGATGCGCTCGGCGGACGAGGTGTCGCGGGGCCGCAGCCCCGTGAAGGATGACCCGGGCGCATCGCCCGACGAGACGGAGTGAGAGATGGCGGATCCGGTGGCAGACCACGGCGAAGGCGGCGGCTTCAACATTCACCCGATGGACCAGTTCGAGGTCTCGGCGCTGTTCGGTGACAGCGTGCACTGGTACACGCCGACCAACGTCACGCTGTGGATGGCCATCACCCTGGCCGCCGTCACCCTGCTGCTGGTCGTGGGCGCCCGTGGGCGCGCGCTGATCCCGACCCGGGGTCAGAGCATGGCCGAACTGACCTACGGCTTCACCCGCAAGATGGTCGAGGATGTCGCCGGCAAGGACGCGATCCAGTACTTCCCCTACATCCTGACGCTGTTCACGTTCATCCTGTTCGCCAACCTGCTGGCGCTGATCCCGATGAGCTTCTCGGTCACCTCGCACTTCGCGGTGACGGTGGTGCTGGCGCTGGCGGTGTTCATCAGCGTCACCGCGATCGGCTTCATCAAGCACGGCACCAAGTTCCTGGGCCTGTTCTGGGTCTCCAGCGCGCCGCTGGCGCTGCGCCCGATCCTGGCCGTGATCGAGCTGATCTCCTACTTCGTGCGTCCGGTCAGCCACTCGATCCGTCTTGCGGGCAACCTGATGGCCGGTCACGCGGTGCTCAAGGTGTTCGCCGGTTTCGCCGGTGCGCTGGGCCTTGGCGCCATCCTGCCGATCTTCGCGATCACCGCGATCTACGGTCTGGAACTGATGGTCGCCGTGATCCAGGCCTACGTGTTCACGATCCTGACCTGCGTGTACCTCCGGGACGCGCTGCACCCCTCTCACTAATTCCGTCATTCCATCAAAAGGAGACACCTCATGGAAGGCAACATCGCAGAAATGGGCACCGCAATCGGCGCCGGTCTGGCCGCCATCGGTTCGGGTACCGCTGCCATCGGTGTGGGCCACGTGGCCGGCAACTTCCTGGCAGGCGCACTGCGCAACCCCGCCGCCGCGGGCGAGCAGACCGCCACGCTGTTCATCGGCATCGCATTCGCCGAAGCGCTGGGCATCTTCTCGTTCCTGGTCGCGCTGCTGCTGATGTTCGCCGTCTGAGCACGGTCGAACCGGGCGGGGGCGCCAGCGTGCCCGCCCGCGCCTTGCGCGCCCTGATCCCGGGGCGCGGCGCAGCCAAGGAGCCCGAACATGGCAGAACCCACCGACGCGGCACACGCGGCTGAATCCTCGGCCGGCATGCCGCAACTCGACTTCTCGACCTTCCCCAACCAGATCTTCTGGCTGGTGGTGACTCTGGTCGCGCTGTATTTCATCATCAACAAGGTCGCGATCCCGCAGATCCGCGGTGCGATCGAGGACCGCGACCAGGTCGTGTCCTCGGACCTTGAAGCCGCGGCAGAGCTGCGCGCCCAGGCCGCCGAGGCCGAAGAGGCCTACAAGAAGGCCCTGGCCGAAGCCCGTGCCGAGGCGCAGAAGATCGCCGCTGACACCCGCGCCGAGATCCAGAAGGAACTCGACGCCGCTAGCGCCAAGGCCAACGCCGAAATCGCCGCACGCACCGCCGAGTCGGAAAAGCGCATCGACGAGATCCGCGAAAGCGCGACGCAAAGCGTCGAGCAGGTGGCGGCCGACGTCGGCGCCGCGATCGTCGCCGCGATCATGCCCGACGCCGCCGACGATGCCGCCGTCAAGGCTGCCGTCGGCGCACAGATGAAAGGCTGAGCCCATGCTGATGCTGCTGCCCGGGGCCACCGGCCCCTTCTTCAGCCTCAACAACACCGACTTCGTGGTGCTGCTGGACTTCCTGCTGTTCATCGCCATCCTGCTCTGGTTCAAGGTTCCGGGTCGCCTGACCTCGGCGCTGGACAACCGGGCCGCGACGATCCGCAAGGAACTGGACGACGCCCGCGCGCTGCGCGAAGAGGCCCAGCAGGTGCTGGCCGAATTCGAGAAGCGCAAGAAAGAGGTCGCGACCCAGGCCGCCGGCATCGTCTCGGCCGCCAAGACCGAGGCCGAGGCCGCGGTTCAGGAGGCACACAAGGACCTGGAAGCATCGATCGAGCGCCGGCTGCAGGCCGCGACCGAGCAGATCGCTTCGGCCGAGGAAGCCGCTGTCCGCGAGATCCGCGACCGTGCGGTGAACGTGGCTACGGCCGCCGCCGCCAAGGTCATTGCCGACAAGATGGACCCGGCCCGCGCCGACGCGCTGGTCGACAAGGCAATCGAGGAAATCCGCGGCAAGCTGCACTGACGCGGACCACCAGGCAGGTTCGGAAATCGGGGGCCCTCGCGGCCCCCTTTTTCATGCCCCCTGCCTTCCACTTTCCCCAAAATATCCCCGCCGGAGGCATCCGCCACCGGCCACCCGCACTGCCCTGCGCCGGATAATACCCAGCACCAGCAGACACCGCCCTTTCCCGGTCAACCACGATGCGGCGCGGACCACACGAAGATGATGGCGCCCAATGTGCTCGACTACTGCGCAGCTGTGGCTGCGGGTCGGATCAGGCATCATGCCGACGCGTTCGTAGCACCGGATCTTTTCGAGATTGCAGCCGGTCAGCCTTGCAAGATCTGAACGATTGAGGTCGCTCACGGTGGTGTGATCATTCGGCATGGGATCTCTCCTGAGCCTTTGGACCCTACGGACCCCAACCGGCAGGTCATCGACTGACAACAGGAGCGACGCGCTGACCCGGCAATCAGGACCAAACGACAGGTCGGACAGATCCCCAAGGGCACCCGAGGGAGCCGACAGCATCCAGACCGCAGCGATGGCCCTGAAGACAGGGCTTACCTACGCGGAACTGGGCGACACGATCATGCCCTATCTCGCCACGGTCGAGGGGCTGATGCTCGCCGCCCAAACGTTCGTAAAGGACGTCGCCATGCCGAGTTGCTGCAC
>JBFHFG010000221.1:0-5705 GCA_041583815.1 Halovulum sp. | reverse complement strand
GCCACCCTGACGCAGGACGCATGGATCCTGCTGGGCGTTCGCCGCTGGGCGCTGACAGGCGAGGACGGCGCCCCGATCGGCGCCCCGGAAGAACTGTCTCAACTGCGCCTGCCCACGAACCTGACGCGCGAGCAGATCCTCGACAGTTTCGCACCGCCTGAGACAATCCCGTTCTGGGACCTGCCCGCATTCATCCGCCAGCTTGAACAGGCGGGCTTCTCGGCGACGCGGCACCGGGTGTTCCTGCAAAGCGAGCTTGCGCGCCCGGCGCTGTTCGTCGCCATGGTCCTGATCGGCGCCGGCTTCTCGCTGCGCCATGTCCGGTTCGGGCAGGTTGGCGTGATGATCCTTTTCGCGGTCTTCGCGGGCTTCAGCCTGTATTTCTTCATGGACATCGCCAAGACGCTTGGCGCAAACGGGGACATCCCCGTTCTGTTGGCTGCGTGGAGTCCTCCGGCCGCTGCCATCCTGCTGGCGCTGGGATTACTTTTGCACCTGGAAGACGGCTGACATGCGCGGACTCTGCTTGACCATAGTGCTGGCCCTGGCCTTGGCGCGCCCCCTCGCCGCGCAAGAGGCCGTGGCCCTGTTCGCCGACGACATCACCTACCAGACACGCACGCGCGAGCTGGTCGCCGATGGCAACGTCGAGGTCTATTACCAGGGCAACCGGTTGAGCGCAGAGCGTATCTTCTATGACGCCTCCGCCGGGACCGTCCGCGCCGAAGGGACGATCCGCCTGGAAAGCGCCGAAGGGACCGTGATCCTGGCCGATCTGGCCCAGCTTTCCACCGACTTCCGAACCGGGCTGGTCGAGGGCGCGCGGCTGATCTTTCAACAACAGTTCCAGATCGCCTCGGTCGAGGGTGCTCGCACCGAGGGGCGGTTCAACACGCTTTACAAGACGGTGGCCAGCAGCTGCTCGGTCTGTGCCGACAACCCGATCCCGATCTGGCGCATCCGCGCGCTGCGCGTCGTCCACGACGAACAGAAGGAACGGATCTATTTCCACGAGGCATGGTTCGACGTCTTCGGCGTGCCGATATTCTATGCGCCCCGCCTGCGGATCCCCGCGCCGGGCGTCACGCGCGCCGAAGGCTTCCTTCCGCCCGAGGCGACGACCTCGGATTTCCTGGGGGTCGGAATCAAGACGCCGTACTACTACCCGCTGGGCGAACATGCAGATCTGACCCTGACCCCGTTCGCCACGACCAGCGGCGCGCTGATCCTCGAGGGCGAGTATCGCCGCCGGTTCGAAAACGGCGCGATGCGGCTGACCGGGGCCTATGCAGCCTCGGACGGCAATGGCGGTTCGAACCGCGGTTACATCCTGGCCGAAGGCGCCTTTGCCCTGCCCCGCGATTTTCGCGCGGACCTGAAACTGCACTATGCCAGCGACCGTAGCTTCCTGGGGCAGTTCGGCTATTCCGACGCCGACCGCCTGCTCAGCTATGCCTCGATCAACCGTGTGCGACGGCGCGACTTCATCGACCTGCGCGTCGAGGCCTACCAGACCCTGCGCGAGGACGAGCAGCAATCCGAGATCCCGGTGATGCTGCCCAAGCTGGATTACCGCCGGATCTGGACCCAGGGCAGCAGCGTCTTCGGGGTCGACGCGGGCGTGCTGGGCGTCGTGCGCGAAGTCGGGCGCGATGTCGCCCGGCTTGACCTTGGCGCGGACTGGAACGGCGACCTGACTTTGGACAACGGCATGGTGGTCACTGGCATCGCCGACCTGGAGGGCGTCGTCTACCAGGTCGAGGACGATGCCGACTATCCTGACGCCCCCTATGCCCGCCTGACCCCGCTGGTCGGGGCGGAATTGCGGTGGCCTTTCGCCAAGACCACGGGCGGCGCAACGCACGTGATCTCGCCCATCGTGCAGGTGGTCTATTCCGGAGCGATCGGCGACGAGGATATTCCGAACGAGGACAGCGTCTCGCCCGAACTGGACGAAACCAACCTGTTCGCGCTGAACCGCTTTCCCGGAATCGACCGGCGCGAAAGCGGGCTGCGGGTCAACATGGGCGTAAATTATACCCGCATCGACCCCGACGGCTGGAAGATCGGCGCAACTCTGGGCCGGGTCCTTCGGACCGAGGCCAACGATGAGTTCGCCGACGGCTCGGGCTTGCGCGGCTACAGCTCGGATTTCGTGGCGGCGGCATCGGTGGAATTGCCAAGCGGCTTTTCCGTCACCGGGCGCTCTCTGTTCGACTCAGCGCTGGAATTCAAGCGGGCCGAGATGGAACTGAACTACGAATCGCGCCCGTTCGACATCAACGCCAGCTACACGTTTCTTGCGGGCGATTCGGACGACCCGGTCCTTGGCAACGTGACCGAACAGCAGGAATTCGCCATCGACAGCCGCTACCGTGTGCACCCGAACTGGGACCTTCGCGGCGAATGGCGCTATGATCTCGCCGACCAACGGTCGATCTATGCCGGCGGTGGCATCACGTTCGGCAACGAATGTCTTGAGGCCATGCTGACCGTCTCGCGCAGGTTTACCAGCGTGAACGACGTTCCCGAGGACACGAGCGTATCGTTGCAGGTCAATCTTGCCGGGCTGAGTAGCGACGGCACAAGTGGGGACTGGCCCGAACGAAGCTGCCGGGGTATCTGAAGACCATGAGACTCATCACCCTTTCGCGCCGACTGGCGCTCTGCCTCATCGCCGTCCTGCCTGCCGCGCCTGTCAGCGCGCAACGTGCGGTCGCGCCCGAGATCCTCGTCAACGAACAGGCGATCACCGGATGGGAGATCGAGCAGCGCGCCACGCTGCTGGAACTGTTTGGCGCTGGCGGCGACACGCGCGAACTTGCGCGGACGCAGCTTATCGACGACCGGCTCAAGATGGGCGTCGTGGCCCGGCTGGAACTGGAACTCACCGAAGAAGCCATTGACGGTGCGGTCAAGGATTTCGCGGACCGCCGCGAGATTCCGGTCGATGCGCTGATCGGGGTTCTCGCGCAGCGCGGCGTCGACGAGATCACCCTGCGTAATTTTCTGGAAGTGCAGATCAGCTGGCGCGACGCCGTCCAGGCGATCTTCCGCAATCGCGCCCGCCCCAGCGAACAGGACCTGGACACGGCGCTGAACTATTCCGACAGCGGCATCGAGGAAAGCGTGCTGCTGCAGGAACTGTCGCTGTCCGTCGAGAAGCGCGGCGAGACCGAGGCGTCCGACCTGGCCCGCCGCCTGTCCCGCGAACTGAACCGTGGCGGCAATTTCGACGCAGCCGTGGCGCGCTATTCGGATTCGCCGTCCGCCCAGCGTGGCGGCCGTCTGGACTGGCTGCCCGCATCCGAACTGCCGCCGCAGTTGGCGGGTCAGATCCTGGCCCTGATGCCTGGCGAGGTTTCGGCCCCGGTTCCGGTACGCGGTGGCCTGTCGATTTTCAAACTCCGCGACATCCGCCAGCAGGCGCGCACCGTGGACGCCAGCGCCTCGGACATGGTGACGTTCATCGAACTGATCCAGTCGCTGCCTGCAAACGCGACCGACAACGCCATCCTTTCGGCACGTGTCCGCGCGCAAAAGCTGCGGGACGAGGCCGACACCTGCACCGAGCTTGAGGAACAGGCCGCCGAATTCGACCTGGGGAGCGGCCGGAGCGCCCCGACCCCGATCGGTGCCCTCTCACCGGCACTGGCGGATCAGCTGGTCTCGATGGAATCCGGTCAGTCGCGGATCGTGACCGATGAGCGCGGCGTGGTCCTGCTGATGCTATGCGCCCGCAGCGGCGAGGCATCCGCCGAAGACCGCGAGAACCTGCGCCTGCGCATCTTCAACGAGCGGATGAACAACTTCGCTCAGGGCTTCCTTCAGGAACTGCGGGGCGACGCCGTCATCGTCGAGCAATGACCGCCCCGCTTGCGCTGACCTCCGGCGATCCAGCCGGGGTCGGCCCCGAGATCACGCTGTCCGCCTGGCAGCAACTGAAAGCTGCGTTGCCGTTCGCGCTGATCGGCGACGCGGATCACATGACCGCGCTGGGTGACAAGGCGGGCGTCCCCGTCGAGCGGATTTCGACCATCGGCGAGGCGGCCGACGTCATGCCGCGCGCCCTGCCCGTCCTGCATCATCCGCTGGCCACGCGCCCAGTCGCGGGCAAGCCGGATCTGGCGAACGCGGCAGCCACCATTGCCTCGATCGACCGTGCCGTGGAAATGGCGATGGACGGAACCGCCGCCGCCGTGGTGACCAACCCGATCTCGAAGAAGGTGCTTGTCGACGGGGCCGGGTTCGCACACCCCGGCCATACCGAATATCTTGCGGCCCTGGGCGGTGTATCGCGGTCGGTCATGATGCTGATCGCACCCGACTTGCGTGCGGTGCCGGTCACGATCCACGTCCCGATCTCGGCCGTTCCGGCGCTGCTGACCCGGTCACTGATTACCGAGACGATCCGCATCGTCGAAGCAGCCTTGCGCCGGGATTTCGCCATCGCGGCCCCCAGGATCGCCGTTACCGGGCTGAACCCGCACGCGGGCGAAGGTGGCCTGATGGGCACCGAAGACGAGACCGTGATCCGCCCGGCCCTGGACGCGCTTCGTGCCGAGGGAATGGACCTGCGCGGTCCGCTGCCCGCCGATACGATGTTCCACCCGCCGGCGCGCGCCAGCTATGACGCTGCGATCTGCATGTATCACGACCAGGCGCTTATTCCGGTAAAGACGCTGGGCTTTTCGGTCGGCGTCAATGTGACCCTGGGCCTGCCCTTCGTGCGGACATCTCCGGATCATGGCACGGCCTTCGACATCGCGGGTACCGGACGCGCCGATCCCGACAGCCTGATCGAGGCTCTGCGCCAAGCGCAGACGATTGCCATGAACCGAGGCGCATGATGATGGAAGACGGCCTTCCCCCGCTGCGCGACGTGATCGCGGAGCACGGGCTGAGTGCCCGGAAGTCGCTTGGCCAGAACTTCCTGCTGGACCTGAACCTGACGCGCAAAATCGCGCGCCGCGCCGGCGACCTCAGCCAGTGCGACGTGCTTGAGGTCGGACCAGGCCCCGGCGGCCTGACGCGAGCCCTGCTGATGGAAGGCGCCCGCCGTGTCGTCGCGATCGAACGCGATCCACGCTGCCTGCCCGCGCTGGAGCAGATCGCCGCCGCTTATCCCGGGCGATTGGAGATCATCCAGGGTGACGCTCTGGCGGTCGATACGACAGCGCTGCTGAACGGACCGGTGCGTATTGTGGCGAACCTGCCCTATAACGTCGGGACGGAACTTCTGGTGCGGTGGCTGACGCCTGACAGTTGGCCGCCATCCTGGGCATCCCTGACGCTCATGTTCCAGCGCGAAGTGGCGCAACGCATCGTCGCGACGCCGGGCAGCAAGGCTTACGGACGTCTGGCTGTATTGGCACAGTGGAGGACCGAACCTCGGCTGGCGTTCGACCTGCCGCCGCGCGCGTTCACGCCGCCGCCCAAGGTCACATCCTCCGTCGTGCATTTCGAGGCCCTGCCCGAGCCGCGGTACCCCGCCGATGCGAACCGCCTGCAAAAAGTCGTCGCCGCTGCCTTCGGGCAACGGCGCAAGATGCTGCGGGCTTCGCTGAAAGGGTTCGGTCCGGATATTTCCGACCGGTTGGAGAGCCTTGGCATCGACCCGACTGCGCGGGCCGAAACGCTGGACCTTGAATCGTTCTGCCGCCTCGCGCGCGACCTGTGACGCACGCGAGGCTCTGGATTTACTG
>JBFHFG010000220.1:0-5720 GCA_041583815.1 Halovulum sp. | reverse complement strand
CGACCACCAGCGCCGAGATCGACGCGTTCCTGAAAGCAATACGGGGCTGACGCCGGGCCGATCGTTGGGCGGCCCCGGGGCACGCTCGTCCACGGTGCGGCGGTTCGCGTTCGTCATAGATCGTCTCCTTCAGGCCGCATTCCTGCACGTGATTCCTGCACGTGTCTCAGTTCAGCCTGAGGCGACAATCTGACGAAAACGCTAAACCGCCGATTGCTTTTGCAATTGGTCACCGGGCCTTAGCCAACTTGCGGTCGAGATAGGACAGCCGGTCCTGCCCCCAGAACAGCTCGTTGTCGCAGTAATAGGTCGGTGCCCCGAACACGCCGATGTCCAACGCATCCTTGGTGTTCTTCTCATAGATCTCGACAGCGCTCAGCATGTCGCGGTCGGCGACACCGGCATCGAAACCGGCGGCTTCCAGACAGGCGCGGACCACGTGATCCTCGGCGATGTCCTTTTCCTCGGCCCAGCAGGCGCGCAGGAAGTTCTGCACCAGCTTGCCGACATCGCCCTTGCCGGTGTCCGCAGCCACCATCTGCGCCGAGATGATCGCCGTGCACGCCGGCACCGGGTTCGTCGGGAAATGCCGCGGCTGCACGTTTACCGGCATGTCGTGCATTTCCGCGATGCGCTTGATCTCGGCCAGGCGATAGGCCTTGCGGACCTCGTGGCGCTGGGGCAGCGCGGGGGTGCCATGCGCCTCGAACACCTTGGGCAGTGCGAAAGGCTTGTACTCGATATCCGCTCCGTGGCTGGCGGCGATCTCCTCCAAACGGTTGCCGGCGAGGTAGGTGAACGGGGACAGCGGGAAGAGATAGTAGTCGATGCGCGCCATGTCGGGCCTCTGCTTGTACCTATGCGGTCTGCATGTTGTCCCCCGCGCGAGACTTTGCAAGGGCGGGCTGGGGTGTTAATGGGGCGACGTCCTTCCCCCGCTGTCACGAGGCCCTGATGATCAAGACCCAGCCCAAGCTGATCGCCGGCAATTCCAACCGGCCCCTGGCCGAAGGCATCGCCAGACGCATGACCTTCCACCGCGGAGAGGCGGTGAAACTGGTCAAGACGCGCGTCGAACGGTTCAATGACGCAGAAATCTTCGTCGAGGTCTTCGACAACGTCCGCAGCGAGGACATGTTCATCATCCAGTCGACGTCGAACCCGGCTAACGACAATTTGATGGAATTGCTGATCATGGCCGATGCGCTGCGCCGCTCTTCGGCCAATCGCATCACTGCCGTGATCCCCTATTTCGGCTATGCGCGACAGGACCGCCGCACCAAGGCCCGCACGCCGATCAGCGCCAAACTGGTCGCCAACCTGCTGACCGAGGCCGGGATCGAGCGCGTCCTGACGATGGACCTGCACGCCGCGCAGATCCAGGGCTTCTTCGACATTCCTGTGGACAACCTTTATGCCGCGCCGATCTTCGCGCTGGACATCAAGCACCACTTCAAGGACCTCAGCAAGATCACCGTGGTGTCGCCCGACGTCGGCGGCGTGGCCCGCGCCCGCGAACTGGCCGAACGGATCGGCGCGGACCTGGCGATCGTCGACAAGCGCCGCTCGGCCCCGGGCGAGGTTGCCTCGATGACCGTGATCGGCGAGGTGAAGGGCCGGACCTGCATCATCGTGGACGACATCTGCGATACCGCCGGCACGCTCTGCAAGGCGGCCGAACTGCTGCGGGACGAGGGCGCGACCGAGGTCCACGCCTACATCAGCCACGGCGTCCTCAGCGGCCCCGCGGTCGAGCGTGTAACCAAGTCGGCACTAAAATCCCTGGTCATCACTGACAGCATCGAGCCAACGGACCCTGTGCGCGGCGCAAAGAACATCCGCATTATCTCGACCGCGCCGATCTTCGCGCAGGCGATCCAGAACATCGCGAACGGGACATCGGTTTCGTCACTATTCGACGTGGAAACCATCGCGCCAATCTATGAAGTCGCCTATCCTGCCGCATGAGATGGACCAGAATACCTCTGAAGCATTGAAGGGGAAGCGGCGTCCGCCGCTTGCCCCCTTACCCGGTGCGGGTCTTTACCCCGTGCTCGAGGGCCGAATTTTCATGCTTGGCGTCGGCGCCCAGAAAGCCGGGACAAGCTGGCTTTACAATTACCTTTCAGACCATCCGCAAGTCGCGCTGCCTATCGCCAAGGAACTGCACTTTTTCGACGCCCGCTCGATGCCGAGACATTTTGGCAATTTCGACAGACGCGCCCTTAAGGCTTTGTCCGTCATTGCCGAGCGCCCGCAGCCCGGAACGCCTAAATTGGCGATGAAGGACCTGCAGAAGATCGACCGCGCGCGGATGGTGGGAGAGGATCGCGCCTACTTGGACCTGTTCGCCCGACTGGACCCCACAGCGCCTGTATTGGGCGAGATTACCCCCTCGTATACCGCTCTCGGCAAAAGAGATTACCGTCAGATTCGCGACTTCCTTGAAAGCGCGGGGCTGAAGGTACGGCCAGTGATGCTGCTCCGCGACCCGGTCGAGAGGCTGTACTCGGCGATCCGCATGAAGATCCGCGACACCGAAGGCCGCGGTCGAAAAGAGGCCGCCCCGGACGCCGCGCTTCGCCGTCTGGTCAAGGACAGCGTCACCCTCCGGTCACGGTATGACAAAACGATTACCGCGCTGGATGCCGCGTTCGGCCCCGACGGCGTGCATTACGAGTTCTACGAAACGTTGTTTAACGACGATGCCATCGCACGTATCTGCGCCTGGCTGCAGATCGATCACCGGCCGGCCGACTTCGGCGAGATCCGTAACGCTTCTCCGCGCGAGGATGACCTTACGGCAGAGCACCGCGCCGCCCTGCGCGCGGAACTGGCCCCGGTCTACGATTTCTGCAGAGACCGTTTTCCTGGCCGCATTCCCGAGACCTGGGCCGACTGACGCCGGCCCCGGACTTCGGACATCCCGTCAGTTCAGATGGCGCAGGAACTCGCGGTCCAGGTACTGGCGCAGATCGGCCTTGATCTGCGCCGAGACGTCATTCGAGACGACCTTCTTCATGCTGCGCACAACCTGTTCGTTCTGCGCCGCCATGCCCACCTTGGCGGCATGGGCGCGCAATGCCTCGGAAGTCGCTTCGGGTGAGGCCGCGATCTGTTCATAGGTCAGCAACAGCGCCAGGTCGGCGTGCTTACGGGCAACGCGGCGCAGGACGTCAGCCTCGCGCGAGGATGCAAGCGCCGCGCGCATCACATCCTGCGGCGGGACAGCGCAATCCTGCGACAGCGCACCGGCGGCCTTCTTCTTGCCTGCGCGCTTCTTCTGCTGGATGTGGTAAACGCCCGTCTTGCTGGCCAGCGTCCGCGAGATCGCCTGATCCACCGCGTTCTCACGAACCAAAACGATCAGGTTCACGGCGTCATACTCGCGCCGGGCCCATTCGATGAATCCCATGCAGGCCTCGTAGCGGCCAGCTGGTTTCTCGCTTTTCTCGATGAACCCGTACACCCGCGGTGCGTAATTCACCATCAGTTTCACCGCCCCGACATCCGGCGACAGTTCATCTGTACCGGCGGCGATCCGGTCCTTGACGTCCTGGGCGCCTAGACTGGCGTCATCCTGTTGGCGGAACAATTTCAGAAAATGTTCTGCTGGCGATCCAAGGCCACCCAGGCTCTTGATGTCGTTACACAGAAGCGTAGAGCCAGATCGCTGGCTCGCCAGTACGATAGTCAGTCTCAATGCCTTCTCCCCAATTGCCCGGAGTCAATCGCGACTTTCCGGGCAAAGCAAGAGGGCAGTTTGAGATTATGCGATCTGAGCCATCAGAGTGGTTATATCGTTCACACGTTGACGTGCTGCTGTCTTATCCGGGGCAGTTTCGACCGCTGCCTCGGCCTCGGACCGCAGGGTTTCCAGCATCTCGCGCGAAACGTCGGCACGGGGAACGGCATGTTCTGCCAGAATCGACGTGCCACCTTCCGAGATCTCGGCGAAACCGCCGGTCACCAGGTAGGCGTCCCCGGCGATGGTGACGATGCCCGGCCGCAGGGTGGTGACGGTGGGCGCGTGATTCTCCATCACGGTCATCTCGCCTTCGGTACCGGGAAGCTGGACGCGGTCGGCCTCGGTCGAGACAAGCTGGCGTTCCGGAGTAACGATATCGACGCGCATGTGTATCCCTCGGGCGTTGGTTCGACGATGCTCGCACGCGGTTTAGTGCCACCAGTTCGCAGCTTCAAGCTGTTCCTGTGTCGCACGGCACGGCATTGCCGATTTGTTTATCAATGTCCGGGCACCATCGAGCGGAACACCGGTTTCGGGGCGGAGGATACGCGGCATGGGCCTGACAGGCAATCTCGGACTGGGCAGGCGCAGCCGACCGCGCCCGACCTGCGACCTTGCGGGGCGCACCTTTCTGCTGGGCGTAGGGGCACAGAAGACGGGAACCTCGTGGCTGTACCGATATCTTGCCGGGCATCCGGACACGTTCCTGCCGGTGATCAAGGAACTGCACGTGTTCGACGCGCATTTCCGGCCGGACTGGTTCGGCAGCTATGACCAAGCCTTCGCCCGCCGCCTGGCCGAGGCGCTGGACCGGCAGCGAGACAGTAGCCGCGCCCATCTACGCAACCGCGTACAGCAACTGCTGGACCGTGCGCTGATAACCTATGACATCGACCGATACCTGAACCTGTTCCGCGCCCTGCCCGGCCCACGCAAGCTGACTGGCGACATCACCCCATCGTACAGCGTGCTGGACGCCAGCCATTTCGCCCGAATCCGGACCATGTTGACCGAAGCGGGAATGACACCGCGCGTCGTCTTTCTGATGCGGGACCCGGTGGAACGGGTCTGGTCAGCAAGCAGGATGTGGGCACGCAATCATGGTATCACCGACGCCAACCTGATCCGGAAAGAGGCGCTCGCGCAGTTGAACCGCCCCGCAGACATGGCGCGCAACCGCTATGACCGCACGATCGAGGCGCTTGAAAAGGTGTTCCCGCCCGAGGAATTGTTCTTCAGCTTCTATGAGACCCTGTTCCGGGAACAGACGACACGGGCCATCTGCGCCCACTTGGGGCTGACGTATCGGCCCGCGGATTACGAGAAAGCGGTCAACGCCTCGCCCCGCCGCGCGGAACTGCTGCCCGAGCAGACGCATCTGGTCCAAAGCGCGCTGGCCCCGGTCTATGCATACTGCGCGAACCGCTTCGGCGACGGCCTGCCCGCCGCCTGGAACATGGCGACCGCCCGCGCCGCCTGATACCCCGCCCTGCACCCGGCGCAAGACCGCCGGGCACAAAGGAAAAGGCCCGCCGGAACTGGTCCGACGGGCCTTGATGTCATGTCGATGTCGCGTTGACGGATCAGGCGGCTTCGGCCAGCTTCTCGGCCTTGGCAACCACTTCGTCGATGCCGCCAACCATGTAGAAGGCAGCTTCTGGCAGGTGGTCGTATTCGCCGGCGACAACGGCCTTGAACGACTTGATCGTGTCTTCCAGCGGAACCTGGACGCCGGGCGAGCCGGTGAAGACCTCGGCCACGTCGAACGGCTGCGACAGGAAGCGCTGGATCTTGCGCGCGCGGGCCACGGTCAGCTTGTCCTCTTCGGACAGTTCGTCCATCCCGAGGATCGCGATGATGTCCTGCAGCGACTTGTACTTCTGCAGCGTTTCCTGAACGCGGCGGGCGGTTTCATAATGTTCCTGCCCGACGACGCGCGGTTCGAGGACGCGGCTCGTCGAATCGAGCGGGT
>JBFHFG010000219.1:0-5727 GCA_041583815.1 Halovulum sp. | reverse complement strand
CAGAACGATGCCCAGGTCCTTCGGCCAGATGTTCACCTGGCTCAGCGGCGTGTAGTCGCCCGCCACGATATGCGGCGCGCGGTTCTCCAGCATCCAGCTGGTGCCGGCGCATCTGGAGATCACCTCGACGAACTTGTCCGGAGCAACGCCCTGCGTCATGCCGAAGGTCAGCGCCTCGGCCATGGTGGCGATGTGCACGCCCGCCAGCAGCTGGTTGACCGCCTTCATCGCGCTGCCCGCCCCGGCGGCGTCACCCAGTTCGAACACCGTCGCGGCGGTCGCATCCAGCACCGGCTTCGCGGCGGCAAACGCCTCCGCCGTGCCCGAGGCCATGATCGACAGCTCTCCGCTCGCCGCCTTCGCAGCCCCGCCCGAGATCGGCGCGTCGAGGTAATGCACCCCAGCCTCGCCGCAGCGCGCCGCCATGTCCTTCGCGAAGGCCGGCGGCACCGTCGCATGCCCCAGCACCACCGCGCCCGGCCTGAGCCGCGCCACGATCCCGTCAGCCCCGAACAACACCGCCTCGGTCTGCGCCGCGTTCAGCACCACCACCGAAACCGCGTCCAGATCACCAGGCAGATCGCCGGACTGCCCGCCATCCCCGACAAACCGCGCCACCGCGTCCGCATTCAGATCCACACCCCAAACCCGGTGCCCCCCACGAACACAGGACACCGCCATCCCGTACCCCATCGAACCAAGCCCGATTACACAGATGTTCGTCATCTTGTCTTCCTTCTCAACGACTCGCGTTTTCAGCGATGCCGAGGTGTTCTCAGGCCTCGGGCGGGGTTTCGTTCGCGGCCATGCCGGTTGCCACGCTGTGTATCAGCCGGGCGAGCGCCGTGTCATCCCGGATTGGCAACCATTGGGATGAATCTGCTCAAAAATGTGAGGGCGGCGGCGAAATCCAGTGCTTGATGGCAGGGGCATACGGTCGTCGGAATGGGGGGCGAGACTGGCGGAAAAGCCTGGATCCCGTGTGACTCAGCCCGCCGAGGTCGGGCGGCCGGCATCCTTGCGCAGCAGTTGCGCGCGAAGCTGATCCATCAGGTGCCGTCCCGCATCCTCGATATGGGCGCGCAGGATGGCGGCGGCCTTGTCCTTGTCCTGCTGGCGGATCGCCTCGATCAACTGGCGGTGTTCCCGCAGGATCGCATCGCGCCGTTTGGGCGCAATGGTGATCCGGGCGCTGATCGCGCCCATGATCTCGCGGTGTTGCGACCACAGGTCGAATGCCAGTCGGTTGTAGTGCGCCTGGTACATCATCAGGTGAAAGCGAGAGTTCAACTGCGTGTGCAGGGCCTGGTCGGCGAAGTTCAGGTCTTCGATCTGATCCTGGATGCTTTCGAGTTCGGCGAGATCCTCGGGGGTCACGGTATCGACGAACCAGCGCAGAAGGTAGGGCTCAAGCTCCAGCCCGATCTCGTAGACGTCGCGCACGAAGTCGGGATCTATGGGGCGCACGCGTGCCCCCTGGTTGGGCGAGATCACCACCAGGCCCTCGCCACGCAACTGTTGCAATGCCTCGCGCACGGGGTTGGTCGAGGTTCCATGCCGCTTTGCCAGTTCGCTGACCTTCAGGCGCGCATTGGCCTCGATCCTGCCGGACAGGATGTCGTTGCGGATCCGCTCGTAGACGGTCGGTTCGGCCTGTTCGTCGGATGCGGTGCTTGCAGAGAACATCGATACGCTCATGCCCAATCTTTGAGGGGTGCGCCGCGGGTGGTCAAGTTTGCAGCCGGGGTCGAGCACACCGAAGAACTTATAATGTACAATCTATTTGCAAAATAATGTATAATCAAGTAGGGCTGCGATAGGGGCCGTGCGGCCCCATGGTATGATCCCGGACACCCCGCGCCGGTCACCAGTGAGGAGCAGGAGCATGGTGCGTATCGCCTCGATCGAGCCCATCACCGCGCAGGTTGGCAGGCGCAACCAGCTGCTGGTCAAGGTCGTCACCGAGGACGGCATCATCGGCTGGGGGGAGTCGGGCCTGTCGGGCCGCGAAGGTGCGGTCGCCGCCAGTATCGAGCATTTCGCCCCGTTCCTGCTGGGGCAGGACAGTCGCAAGATCGGCCGTATCTGGCAGGAAACCTATCGCAGCCAGTATTTCGAGGGCGGGCGCGTGCTGACCGCCGCCATGTCCGCCATCGACATTGCGCTGTACGACATCCTGGGCAAGCGGCTGGGCGTTCCGGTGCACCAGCTTCTGGGTGGCAAGCAGCGGGACCGGGTGGAAAGCTTCGGCTGCGCCATTGGCGCGACGGGGGATGAGATCATCGCCGCGACCTCGGTGCTGGTCGATGCGGGTTGGTCCTGTGTCCGGGTCAGTCCCACCTACCAGCAGGACGGCATGGTTTTCGAGCCGCGCCGCGCCATTGCTGCGACCGCCACCGACCTGATCGCCCTGCGTCAGCATTTCGAGCCTGACCTCGTTCTGGGTATCGACTGGCATCACAGGCTGTCGCCAGCCGAGGCGGCGAGCTTCTGCAACATGCTTCCCGCCGGCACGTTGGATTTCCTGGAGGAACCGATCCGCGACGAGACGCCCGAGGCCTATGCGATGTTGCGTTCCATGACTGATATTCCCTTCGCCGTGGGCGAGGAATTCGCCAGCAAGTGGCAGGCTGGGCCGTATATCGAGCAGGGGCTGACGCAATTCATGCGGCTGGATATCTGCAATATCGGCGGCTTCACCGAGGCGATGAAGGTCTCGGGCTGGTGTGAGCGGCACTATATCGACTTGATGCCCCACAACCCGCTGGGTCCGGTCTGCACGGCGGCAACGATCCACATGGCGGCGGCGGTGCCGAATATTGCCTGGGTCGAGACGCGGCAGGGCCCGACCGAGGATCTGGGTTTTCACGATCCCGCGCTGTTCCCGACCCAGGTGGTGATGGAGGGGCCGTATTACGTCGTGCCCGACGCACCCGGTTTGGGTGTGGAGGTGGACGAGGATGCGTTGCGCGCCGCGTCACCTGTCGCGTTCGAGCCGCCGCACCTGGTGCGGCCCGATGGCTCGGTCTCCAACTGGTAAGGGGGCAGCATGGCTGCGACATACGACGATTTCCGTGACCGCCACGTGGTCGTGACCGGCGCGGGGCGCGGTATCGGCCGGGTCATCGCGCAGGCTTTCGCGGGGCAGGGCGCGCGGGTTTCGGCGCTGGATATCGACTTCTTCGGATACGGGCCGGACGAGGGTGTGCGGCAGGTGGTCTGTGACGTCACCGATGATGCAGCAATCGAGGCGGCCTGCGCCGAAATCGAGGATCACGATGGTCCGGCGGTGGCGTTGGTCAACAACGCGGGCGTGGACAGGCGGATGCCGTTGGAGGAAATCGCCCCGGATGATTTCCGCTGGATGATGGCGGTGAACCTGAATCACCACGCGGCCTTTGCCCGGCTTTTGGTGCCGGGCATGGCGCGGGCCGGGGGCGGGGCGATCGTCGGCCTGTCCTCGACGGCGTGGATGAAACGTTCGGCCAACATGGTGGCCTATCACGCCGCCAAGGCAGGGATCGTCGGGTTGACGCACGGGTTGGCGCGGGACCTGGGGCCGCAGGGCATTCGCGTGAACGCCATCGCTCCGGGCCGGGTTCCGACGGCCGAGCGGACGCCGAACGTCGATGACCCGGAGTTCATTGCGTCGACCCATGCGATGCAGTGCATCCCCGCGTTGATGGAGCCGCAGGACATTGCCGAGGCGGCGCTGTGGCTCGCTTCGTCCTCGGCGCGGATGGTGACGGGGCAGGTGCTGGTTGTTGACGGCGGAGGGGTGGGCATTCCGTTGCCGAAGAAGAAGGGAAACGCATGAGCGATCTGTGCCCCGCGAACCTTGTGGTGATCATGGCCGACGAGTATCGGCGCGATTTCTTCGGCCATGCGGGGCATCCGCTGGTGCAGACCCCGAACCTCGACGCGCTTGCGGCGGGCGGGACGCGCTTCACCAATGCCTATACCGACTGCCCGCTGTGCGTGCCGGGGCGCGCCGCATTCGCCACCGGGCGGCCAGTGCGCGAGATCGGCACATGGTGCAATGCGTTGGCCTATACGGGCCAGCCGGAAAGTTGGCATCACCGGTTGAGGGCTGGCGGGCATCACGTGCGCTCCATCGGGAAGTTGCATTTCCGGGGCGCGGAGGGGGATGATAACGGGTTCTCGGCCGCGGACGTACCGATGAACATTGTCGATGGGATCGGCGATGCGCTTGGCCTGATCCGGGACCGAAACGCACCGCGCGGCGCGGCAGACAAGATGGCGGCGCTGGCCGGGCCGGGGGAGTCGAAGTACACCGCCTATGACCGGGACATCAGCGCCCGCGCGCAGGTCTGGCTGCGCGAGGAGGCGCGGAACCACACGGACAAGCCCTGGGTGCTGTTCATCTCTCTGGTGGCACCGCATTTCCCTCTGACCGCGCCGCCGGAGTTCTACTATCGCTACGACCCGGCGCAGATCCCGATGCCCAAGCAGTACGGCGCGGATCGGCCCGATCATCCTTACCTTCGCGACTACCGCACGGTCTTTGAATACGACGAGCATTTCCGGACTGAGGAGGACGTGCGCCGGGGCATCGCCGGCTATCTTGGCTTGTGCAGTTTCGTCGATCACCAGGTCGGCCTGATACTGCAGGCATTGCGGGCGTCGGGGCAGGCCGGGACCACGCGGGTGGCGTTCACCAGCGACCATGGCGACAACCTTGGCGCGCGGGGGCTGTGGGGCAAGAGCACCATGTACGAGGAGTCGGTGGGCATTCCGATGATCCTTTCGGGGCCGGGAATTCCGGCAGGAGAGGTGCGGACGGAGCCGCGGCTTTTGACGGATTTGTCGCGCTTTATCCTGAAATCGACCGGCGTCGATGCCGAAGGGTTCGGGCAGACCGACCTGCTGTCCGGCGAGGACGCGGCGGTGATCTCGGAATACCACGGCACCGGCTCGCGCAGCGCGGCGTTCATGCTGCGCACAGGGCGGTGGAAATATGTGCACTACGCGCTTTACGGGCCGCAGCTTTTCGACCTGCAGGATGATCCCGAGGAGTTGCGGGATCTGGCGGGCGATCCGGCTTATGCGGACGTTCTGGCGGACTGCCGGGCAAAGCTTCTGACGCAACTCGATCCGGAGGCTGTTCACGCCGCAGCCCGTGCAGCGCAGCGCGCGCGGGTGGAGGAACTGGGCGGCGAGCAGGCGATCCTCGACCGGGGGGATTACGGGTTCTCTCCGCCACCGGGAGTGAAGGCGGTCTATGCTTGAGCGCTTCGATCCGGTGGCCTTGCGCGCCCAGCTTGCGCGCGTCGGTCCGGTGGTGGATGCGCATCACCACCTGTGGGACCTGGAGGCGAACCGCTATCCTTGGCTTCAGGATGCGCCGGTGCGGATGCATTTCGGCGACTATGACGCGATCCGGCGCAGCTATCTGCCTGCGGACCTGTTCAGGGACGCGGGGCCGGTGCGCCTGCTGGCGACGGTGCATGTCGAGGCGCATTGGCGTGGCGGCGACCGGCCCGAGGGCGAGACCGCGTGGCTGGATACGCAGGCGCGGACCTGCGGTTTGCCGGACGCGATCGTGGGCCATGCGGACCTGACCGCGCCGGATGTGGCGCGGGTGCTGGACGCGCATTGCGCCTCGCCCCGGTTCCGTGGCGTTCGGATGATGACGCGGCGGGTGGCGGAGCCCTCGGGCGCGGCACTGCTGGACGATCCGGGGTTTCGCCGGGGCTTTGCGCTGCT
>JBFHFG010000218.1:0-5735 GCA_041583815.1 Halovulum sp. | reverse complement strand
CCGACCGGCGTCTATTTCGTCAAGCCGCATGCCAGCGGGCGCGACTTCACCTATCTGCGCAAGGGCTCGGCCGCCAGCCTGTACGGCCCCGACGACCTGCCCGGCGACCTGATCCGGGGCGCGAAACACCTGCATGTCTCGGCGATCAGCCAGGCGATCAGCGTGCCAATGCGGCAGGCCGCCAACGCCGCCATCGACATGGCGCGCGGGGCCGGGGTCAAGGTCAGCTATGACACCAACCTGCGGCTGAAGCTGTGGGATCTGGACCTGGCGCGCGAGACGATCTTCGATGCATTGGCGCGGACCGACATCATCTTCCCCTCGGACGATGAGGCGGAGATGCTGACCGGGCTGACGGATGTGGACGCTATGCTGGACCGGTTCCTGGAGTTCGGCGCCGGCCTGGTGGTGATGAAGATGGGGGCCGAGGGCGCGATCGTCGCCGGCCCTGACCTGCGCGAGCGCATTCCGCCCGCGCCCAGCAAGCCGGTGGACAGCACCGGTGCGGGCGACAGCTTTGCCGGTTCGTTCCTGGCCTACCTGCTGGAAACCGGCGACCCGGTACTGGCCGCGCACCGCGCCGGCCGCGTCGCTGCGGGCACCGTTTCCGGCTATGGCGCCATCGACCCCATTCCACGCCGCGAGGCGATCATTCAACCCGAGGAGACATCATGACCCCCAACGCCTTCAAACGCGGCCTCAAGGCCGGCGAAGCCCAGATGGGCCTGTGGGTCAGCCTGTGCTCGGGGCTTGCCGCCGACATGATTGCCGATGTCGGGTATGACTGGCTGCTGATCGACATGGAGCATTCGCCCTCGGACCTGGAAACCGTGGTGCACCAGATGCAGGCCGTGCTGCCGTTCGGATCCACCGCGCTGGTGCGTCCGCCCTGGAACGAGCCGGTCCTGATCAAGCGTCTGCTGGACGCGGGCGCGCCGGGCTTCCTGTTCCCGATGGTGCAGACCGCCGAAGAGGCCGCCGCCGCCGTCGCCGCCTGCCGTTATCCGCCCAAGGGCGTGCGTGGCGTAGCAGGCGTCAACCGGGGCAACCGCTGGGGCCGGGACAAGGATTACCTGGACCAAGTCGAGGAAGAGACCTGCATTCTTGTGCAGATCGAGACCGTCGAAGCACTTGACCGCGCCGAGGAGATCGCCTCGGTCGAAGGGGTGGACGGTGTGTTCTTTGGCCCCGCCGACATCGCCGCCAGCATGGGCAAGGTCGGCCAGCCCGCCGATCCCGAGATGTGGGAGCTGATCTTTGCCGCCGCCGCCCGCGTGCGGGCCGTGGGCACCCCCACCGGCACGCTGATCGGCGACCCCGGCCTGATCAACCGCTGTCTCGACGAGGGCTTCCTGTTCGTTGCTCTGGGCACCGACCACGGCTTGCTCGCCCGCGGGGCCGAGTCGCTGCTGGCGCAGTACAAGCGCTAGGCCATGGCGCCACGTCGCGAAAGCTATGACGTGGTTATCATCGGCGGCGCCGCGATGGGCGCTGCCACCGCCTGGTTCCTGACGGATGAGCCGGGTTTCGACGGGCGGATACTGGTGGTGGAGCGCGACACGCGCTTCACCCATGCCTCGACCAGCCACACGAACAGTTGCATGCGGCAGCAGTTCTCGAACCCGGTGAACATCCGCATCTCGCAGTTCGCACGCGCGTACATCCGCGATTTTCGCACCCGGATGGGCGGCGATCCCGATGTGCCCGAGATCGATTTCGATCCGCTGGGATACCTCTATCTTGCCGCGACCGAGGCGGGCGCCGAGGCATTGCGCGCGAACCGCGCGGTGCAGCAGGCCGAGGGTGCCGAGGCCGAGTTGCTGACGCCAGACGCGTTACGCGCACGGTTGCCGTTCATGGTCACCGACGACTTGGTGATGGCCAGCTTGGGCGGGCCGGACGAAGGCTATTTCGACGGTGCCACGATGATCGCCTGGTGGCGGCGCATGGCGCGCGCGCGAGGTGTCGAGACGGTCGAGGCCGAAGCCGTCGGGCTGGATCGCACCGGCGGCCGTGCAACCGGCGTCCGGCTGTCCGACGGGCGTACTGTTGCAGCGGGTTGGGTGGTGAACGCTGCCGGGCCGCGCGCCGCGCGGGTCGCGTCCTGGGCCGGGTTCGACCTGCCGGTAGAGCCGCGCAAGCGCACCACCTGGGTGTTCCAGGCCGCCGAGCCGCTGGGCGCGAAACTGCCGCTGACCGTTGATCCCTCGGGTGTGCACGTGCGTCAGGACGGGGCGGCGTTCATGGCCGGGTCGGGGCCTGCAGGCGCGGACGGCCCCGTGGATCCCGATGATTTCACCGAAGACCCCGCGCTGTGGCAGGACCATGTCTGGCCAATCCTCGCCACGCGTATTCCGGCGTTCGAGCGGTTGCGCGTCACTGCAAGCTGGGTGGGGCACTATGCCTGGAACCGGCTGGACCGGAACGCCGTCATCGGCCCGGTGCCCGGCTGCGGCAATGTCATCCTGGTCAACGGCTTTTCCGGGCATGGCCTGCAACAGGCGCCTGCCATGGGGCGCGGCGTGGCCGAACTGATCGTGCACGGCCGCTTTCGGCAACTGGACCTGTCCGATCTGGGGCCGGACCGCGTGCTGACCGGCACCGCTTTTGCCGAGCGCAACGTGATCTGACCGCCGAGTTGATCCAGCGCAAGGTACGGTTCCCCGGGTGGCAGCAGACTGCCCCCGAACGAAGGGAGACCCGACCATGACAATCGCATCCTTGCTGACGATCGTGCGGCCCGATGTGACCGACGATACGCTGACCGACAGCCTGCCCATGTGCGAGAAGGGGCACCTGATGGTGCTTGTCGTCAGCCAGGCCCCGCCGGCCCCGGCGTCGGCCTATGACATGGTCAACAGCGACGTCTGGCTGGAAGCCTCGCAAGAGGCGCGCGACTGGGCCAGTGCCCGCGCCGAAGAGATCGAGAAACTGCTGGCCCGCCAGGACCAGAGCGGCGAGGTCAGCGCCCATGTCGCCGGGCCGGTGCACCTGGCGGACCTTGTCGCCTCGGCCAGCCGTTGCACCGACCTGGTGCTGCTGCCGGTCGGTCCCGACCGCGACCGGGGCCTGGACCGCGCGGTGCTGAACGGCGCGCTGTTCGAAAGCGGCGCCCCGGTGCTGACCTATCGCACCGACGCCGCGCCGAGCGGCAGTTTCGACACCGCTGTGATTGCCTGGAATGCCACGCCCGAGGGCGGCCGCGCGGTACGCGCCGCGATGCCGCTGCTGAAACAGGCCAAGCAGGTCAAGGTTGTGCTGGTCGACCCCGAGCCGGGCACCCGCGGTCACGGCGCGGACCCCGGCGTCGACCTGGCGTTCTACCTGGGGCACCACGGTATCTCGGCCGAGATCCTGAAAATCCCTTCCGAGGGGCACACGGTCGAGGAGGTCCTGACGCGCGAGGTGCGCGACCAGGGCGCCGATCTGCTGGTGATGGGCGCTTACGGCCACGCCCGCCTGCGCGAGCGGATCTTCGGCGGCACCACCCACGCCATCCTGGAAGATCCGCCCTGTCCGGTGCTGCTGGCGCACTGACCCGGGTCTGACGGCCCCTGTCCCGATTGTTCGGCGCGGCCCCTTGTAGGACGCGCCGCGTTGGTTTCATATGCCCGCAGGCAGGTCGACTAAGGGGATCCTGGTGCTGGGCTACATCATCCGCGTCTATGCGCTGCGTGCGCTTGTATGGCTTCTTGGTGTGGCACTGGTGATCGTCCTGGCGGGGGCCGGGGGGCTTTATTTCTTCTTCGGCGGCGGCGAGCCCTATAGCGACACGACCTCGGCCCCGTTGCTGCCCGGCTCGGCGCTGGAGGCCGTGGTGCAGAGCGCGCGACCCCCAGGCGCGGTCGCGGTGGCTCAGGATGGGCGGGTATTTTATACGGTTCATCCTGAGGCCGGGGCGGATGCGCCTTACCTGATGGTTGCCCGCGACGGCCAGACCACGCCGTTTCCTGTCGCCGACCGGCAAGACGATCTGTTCCAGACCCCGGCGGGACTCGACATCGACGCGCAGGGCCGGTTGTGGGTGGTTGACAGTGGTCGTCATGGCCTGGGTACGCCGCAACTGGTCGCGCTGGACACCGACACCGGACAGGTTGTCCACCGGGCCGACCTGGGCGAGGTGGCGCCTGTGGGATCGTACCTGCGCAATGTGCAGGTCGGACCCGAAGGGGCATGGATCTATGTCACCGACGCTGGTTTCTGGGCGCAGCGGCCCGGGTTGATCGTCTACGAGGTCGCGACGGGCCGCGCCCGCAAGGTGCTCAGCCGGCACGAAACGGTGATGCCGCAGGACTGGCTGATCCGCACGCCGATGCGCGACATGCGTTTCCTGGGCGGGCTGGTCACGCTGAAGGTGGGCGCTGATGGGCTGGCGCTGACCGGTGATGGCGCGTGGCTGTATTTCTCTGCGATGAGCCATTCGACACTCTACCGTGTGCCGACCGCGCTGCTGAAGCAGCCGAACCTGCCGCATGTCCGGCTGGCCGTCGATATCGAGACCGTGTCGCGGAAACCGCTCAGCAGTGGGCTGGAGGTCGATGCCGACCTGAACGTGTTCATCGCGGATATCGAGCATGGGGCGCTGCACCGGTTCAACGACACCCCGCCCGAGGAGGAGCCGGGCACGCTGGTGACGCTGCTGCGCGACGACCGGTTGCGCTGGCCTGCCGCGTTGGCGTTCGGACCCGACGGATGGCTGTACATGGCCGACAGCGCGCTGCCGCTTGTGCTGAACCGGGATCGCGCGGCTGTTGCCGCGGCGGGCCCTTACACCATCTGGCGTGTCCGCCCCGATGCCGCCCCCGCGGCCGGCGGCGCGCCCCAGACCACAGGAGAGTGACATGACCGACCGCAAGATCGCGCTGGTGACGGGCGCAGCCCAGGGCATCGGCCTGGCCTGCGCCGAGGCGCTGGCCGAGGATGGGCTGCGCGTCGTGCTGGTGGACCGCAACGCCGACGGCGTTCGAGCAGCCGCCTCGAAACTTGGTGGTGATGCCGTGGCCGAGGTCTGTGACATGGGCCAGCCCGACCAGATCGCCGCCCTGTTCGACCGGGTCGAGGCACAGGTCGGCCCGGTCTCGGTCCTGGTCAACAATGCGGGTGTCGCGCTGGGCGCAAATTTCCTTGAGATGTCGCTGGAGGATTTCCAGACGGTCATCGACATCAACCTGACCGGCACCTTCGTGGCCACCCAGCGCGCCGCGCGGACGATGGTCGCGCAGGGCATCGAGGGCGCGATCGTCAACATGTCGTCGATCAACGCGCAGGTGGCGATCCCGACGATCGCCTCGTACTGCGCGTCCAAGGGCGGGGTGATGCAACTGACCAAGGCCGCCGCGCTGGCGCTGGCGCCGCACAACATCCGGGTCAACGCGGTCGGACCCGGCTCGATCGATACGGCGATGGTGGCTGCGGTCAACAACGATCCGGCGGCGATGGACCGGTTGATGTCCCGCACGCCGCTCAAGCGGCTCGGGTCCGCGCGCGAGATCGGCAACACGGTTGCCTTTCTGGCCAGCGACAAGGCCAGCTACATCACCGGCGAGACGATCTATGTCGACGGCGGGCGCCTTGGCCTGAACTACACCTGCTGAGGCAGGTGCGCACGGGCGGGATCAGACCCGCCCGCGCAAGGCACGATTGCACAGCGCGTCCACCGTCGCGTGCAGCAGCAGCGCGAACACCGCCAACACCAGCAGCGCCGCGAACATCAGGTCGATCTTGGCGCGCCCGTT
>JBFHFG010000217.1:0-5751 GCA_041583815.1 Halovulum sp. | reverse complement strand
GTCAGCCAGGTGATGATCCACCGGCGCAACATCTTCATGCTCGACGCGGCGCTGGGCCCGGAGGAGATCCTCGACCGCTGCCTCGCCTCGCCGCATACCCGCGTGCCGCTCTATCGCGACGACCCCGAGAACATCGTCGGCGTCATCCACGCGAAGGACCTCCTGCGCGCGGTCGAGCGCATCGCCCGCAGCGCCCGTCAGGAGGGCGCGAGCGCCGGGACGAAGATCTCCCAGCTCGACGTCATGACCATCGCCATGGAGCCCTGGTTCGTGCCGGACACGACTTCGCTCGCCGACCAGCTGCGGGCGTTTCTGGCCCGCAAGAGCCATTTCGCGCTGGTCGTCGACGAGTATGGCGCGCTGCAGGGGCTGGTGACGCTCGAGGACATCCTCGAGGAGATCGTCGGCGAGATCGCGGACGAGCATGACGACGAGGTCGAGGGCGTCACGCGCGAGGCCGACGGCTCGATCATCGTCGACGGGGTGATCCCGATCCGCGACCTGAACCGGCTGTTCGACTGGAAACTGCCCGAGGACGAGGCGACGACCATCGCCGGGCTGGTGATCCACGAGGCGCAGACCATCCCGACCGAGGGGCAGAGCTTCACCTTCCACGGGTTCCGCTTCCAGGTCGTGCAACGCGAAAGGAACCGGTTGACGCAGTTGCGCGTTCGCAAGCTATGACGCAACTCGCGCCGTTCGATCCCCTGTCCCGACCGCTGGATGACAGCGGCGCGCCCCGCCGCGTGGGCGCGGAACTGGAATTCGGGGGCATGGACCCGGAATCGGCGGCGCAGGTCGTGGCCGAGGTGCTGGGCGGCGAGGCGATGCCCGACGGCCCGGACCTGTGGGTGGTCGAAACCCCGGACCTGGGCACCTTCAAGGTCGAACTAGATACCGCACTGAAGGCCGACGGCACCGACCTGGAACGGCTGGGGCGCAGTTTCGCCCGGCCGGTGATCCCGGTGGAACTGGTCTGCCCCCCGGTCGAGGTCGACGCGCTGCCGCAGATCGATCGCCTGTCGCGCGCGCTGGCCGATTCCGGCGCCGAGGGGACCCGCGCCTCGGCCCTGTTCGCCTATGGGATGCACTACAATATCTCGTGCGCGTCTCTGACACCCACGTACCTGTTCGAGGTGATGCGCGCCTTCGCCTTTCTCGAAGATCTGCTGCGCCACCTTGCGGGCATCGACCTGTCGCGCCGCGCGTTGCCTTTCGTCGATCCCTATCCGCGCGTCTTCGTCGATGCGCTGGCGTCGCAGCCCGCCCCGGCAGATGGCGGCGCACTGGCGGACCTGTACCTGCATCACAACCCGACACGGAACCGCGCGCTGGACATGACGCCGATCCTGGCGCTGGATCATCAGGCCCGGATCGACCGCGCACTGGGGCCGGGAAACTCGGTCCGGTCGCGGCCGACGTTCCATTTCCGCCTGCCCGACTGCCGGCTGGACGAGCCCGACTGGACCATGGCCGAGGCGTGGAACCGCTGGGTCATGGTCGAACGCGTCGCCGACGCGCCCGACGTGATCGACGCGCTGTGCCGCGACTGGCGCGCGCACAGGGAAAGCTGGACCACCGTGCGCAGCGACTGGTTCCACGTGGTCGGCGCCCGGCTGAAAGAGGCAGGCCTGTGGACGGGGCGCTGAAGCGGTTCCGCAACCGGCCTCTTATCGGCATCACGACCTCGGCCCGCAGCGGCTGGCGCATCTTTCCGGCCATCGCCGCCTCGGTCCTGCTGGCGGGGGGACGGGCGGTATGGTGGCGGGTCGGACGCCCCGCCGACATCCGTGACGTCGACGGACTGATCGTCGGCGGCGGCGACGACATCTCGGCGGACCTGTATGGCGGGCGGCTGATGCCCGAGGCGCGCGTCGATCCCGAACGCGACGCGCTGGAACGCCGGCTGGTCCGCGACGCCCGCGACCATCGCCGCCCGGTGCTGGGGATCTGCCGCGGCGCGCAGATGATGAACGTGGCGCTTGGCGGCTCGTTGCACCAGGACATCTACGAGGTCTACGAGGACGCCCGCCGCCACTGGACCGTGCTGCCGCGCAAGACCGTCCACGTGGTGCCGGACACCCTTCTGGCGCGGATCTCGGGGCCAGACCACCTGCGCGTCAATGCGCTGCACACCCAGTCTGTAGCCGAGCTTGGCGAGGGGCTGCGGATCGCGGCGTGCGAACCCTCGGGCGTGGTACAGGCGGTCGAATGCACCGGCGAGGTGTTCTACCTCGGCGTCCAGTGGCACCCCGCACACCTGCTCTCTGCCCGGCGTCAGCGGCGCATCTTCCGCGCACTGATCGAGGCCGCGCGGGCCCGTGCCGAGCATCGCGCGCAAAGTCCTGCAGTTGAGGCTATGGAGCCGATCTGATCCGGCCCTGCCCGGTGGGGCCGGTGGCGGATGCCTCCGGCGGGGATATTTGGGGACCAAAGTGGGGTGGGTGCGCCCGGTGGGCCGGACGGCACCACCACTTGGGGGGTCAGCGCCCCCGGAACAGCCCGCCCAGGATGCCGCGGATGAACTTCTGGCCCGATCGCGAGGTCGCGGTGCGCACCACCTCGCGGACCAGGACCTCGCCCAGGCCGCCCTTTGACGAGGTGCGGCTGGTCGAGGTGCGTCTGGAAGACGACGTCCGCCCCCCCGAATATCTGCGTCCGGCGTTGAACTCACGCTCTGCCGCCTGTTCCGCAGCCTCGGCCTGTTCGGCCTCGCGGGCGGCATCCTCGGCGCGGCGTTGCAGGATTTCGTAGGCCGAATCGTGGTCGACAGCGGCTTCGTAGCGGCCGGCGACCGGCGAAGTTTTCATCGCGGCGGCGCGTTCTGCGGCGGTCGCCGGGCCAAGGCGCGAGGATGGGGGGCGGATCAGCACCCGCTCGACCACGCCGGGCACACCTTTCTTCTGCAGGGTCGAGACCAGCGCCTCGCCCACGCCGACCTCCCGGATCGCGGTTTCGGTGTCGAAGCGCGGATTGGGCCGGAAGGTGGTCGCGGCCGCGCGCAGGGCCTTCTGGTCGCGCGGGGTGTAGGCCCGCAACGCGTGCTGCACCCGGTTGCCGAGCTGGCCCAGCACGTCGTCGGGCACGTCATCGGGGTTCTGGGTGACGAAATAGACGCCGACGCCCTTGGACCGTATCAGCCGCGCGACCTGTTCGACCTTGTCGACTAGCGCCTTGGGGGCTTCCTCGAAGAGAAGATGCGCCTCGTCGAAGAAGATCACGAACTTCGGCTTGTCCGGGTCGCCCACCTCGGGCAGTTCCTCGAACAGTTCCGAGAGCAACCACAGCAGGAAGGTGGCGTAGAGCCGGGGCGCCTGCATCAGCTGGTCCGCCGCCAGGATGTTGATCCGGCCGCGCCCGTCGGCCTCGGTCGCGATCATGTCCGACAGGGCCAGCGCGGGTTCCCCGAACAGACCCGCGCCGCCCTGGTTCTCGAGCACCACCAGTCGCCGCTGTATCGCGCCGATCGACGCGGTCGAGATATTGCCCCAGGTCAGAGACAATTCCTTGGCGTTCTCGCCCAGCCAGACCAGCAGCGCGCGCAGGTCCTTCAGGTCAACCAGCGCCAGGCCTTCCTCGTCGGCCATGCGGAAGGCGATGTTCAGCACGCCCTCCTGCGCCTCGGTCAGTTCCATCAGCCGCGACAGCAGCAACGGTCCCATCTCGGAAATGGTCGTGCGAACCGGGTGGCCCGAGCGGCCGAACACGTCCCAGAACACGGCGGGAAAAGCGGTGTAGGCATAGGGGTCCAGGCCGATAAGCCCGGCGCGCTTCTGAAGGGCCTCGTGCAGCTTGTCATCGGCGCTGCCGGGCACGCAAAGCCCAGACAGGTCGCCTTTCACATCCGCCAGGAACACCGGAACACCGGCGGCCGAGAACGCCTCGGCCATGATCTGCAGCGTGACCGTCTTGCCGGTCCCCGTGGCACCGGCAATCAGCCCGTGCCGGTTGGCGTATTTCAGCGCCAGCGTCTGCGGCGTGTCCTGCCCGGCACCGCCGCCGCCAAGGAAAATGGCGTCCGTATCCGTCATTGCCTGCCCCGTGCCTTACTTGTGCCCTTTGATACATACATATTTAACCGCGGTAGGCCATTATCTACCTGCGGCGGGGCGGTTGACGCCGGGTCGCAATTCCTCCCTGTTGGACCTGCCGCACCCTCTGGGTGCGGCTTTTTTGTGCAAGATCCCGTGTTTTGAGCAGCTTGCGCGGGGAGACCCGCAGGGCCGCACATTTTTTGATGAGGCCTGTTGACGCAATGAAAGCCTTTGCCTAGCCTCCGCTGCATAAGTCGGCCGGTCCGACAGGGAGAATGCTGCTTGCAGCGGTTAAAGGCATCCTGCGGGGTGCCTTTTTCCATCCGCCCGACATGTTTTCCGCCCCCGGTATCGCCCCTGTATCGCCCCGCACAGCCCGGTGGCAGGCGGCCGCCGACCGGAACCCGGATCTTGACCTTCCGAGCGTTGACAGCACCTGCAATAGCTGACACCCCGCCTATAAAGGCACACAAGGGAGATGCTTTGACATGACTTTGACCAGCACCCGGATCCTGGCGGCCGCCATGGTCGCGGCCTGGACCACCCTGCCCGCCCTGGCGCAGGACACCACGGCCACGGACACCACCCCGGCCGAGACCACCGCCGGCGAAACCGATGCCGGCGCCGAGGATACCGCGACCGACGAAGCGGCGACCGAAGATACGGCAACGGATGGTTCGGCGACCGACGCCGGTGCAGCCGACGGTGCGGCGACTGCCGCTACGGCGGCGGACCTGCCCGACACGCTGGATATCGAGACCTTCGGCGACTGGGAACTGCGCTGCGATACCGCCAGCGGCGGGTGCTTCATGTACCAGCTGGCCTCGGACCCGCAGGGCAACCCGGTTTCCGAACTGACGCTCGTGCAGTTGCCCGAAGAGGGCGAGGCCGTCGCCGGTGTGACCGCAATCACGCCGCTGGGCACGCTGCTGAACGAAGGCCTGGTGATGCAAGTGGATCAGGGCCAGGCGCGCCAGTACCCGTACAACTGGTGCACGCGCTCGGGCTGTTTCGCCCGTTTCGGACTGACCCAGGCCGAGGTGAACAGCCTGAAGGCCGGCAACGTCGCCCGTCTGCGCCTGCTGTCGGCCTCGGCGCCGGACCAGCCGGTGATCCTGGAAGTGTCGCTGACCGGCTTTACCGCCGCCTACGAGGCGCTGGGCGCGAAGACCGGCGGCAACTGAGGCCGCCATACGCAGTTCCGTCCGCCGGTGTCAGATCCGGCGGACGGCCAACACCGCGTTCAACCCGCCGAAGGCGAACGCGTTCGACAGCGCGACGGTCACGTCGGCCTCGCGCGCCTCGTTCGGCACCACGTCCAGATCGCATTCCGGGTCCGGCTGTTCATAGTTGATGGTCGGCGCCACCACGCCGTCGCGCACGGCCATGATGCAGGCCAGCATCTCGACCGCGCCGGTGCCGCCGATCAGGTGACCGTGCATCGACTTGGTGGACGAGATCAGCAACCGGTCCGCATCCGTCCCGAACACTTCGCGCACAGCGGCGCATTCGGTGCGGTCGTTGGCGGTCGTCCCGGTGCCGTGGGCGTTGATGTACCCGACCTCGGCCGGATCGATCCCGCCGTCGCGCAGCGCGCCACGGATCGCCCGGCAGGCGCCGACCTTGTTCGGCATGACGATGTCGGACGCGTCCGACGTCATGGCAAAGCCCACCACCTCGGCCAGGATGTCCGCGCCGCGCGCCTTGGCATGCTCGT
>JBFHFG010000216.1:0-5760 GCA_041583815.1 Halovulum sp. | reverse complement strand
GTGAGCGGTATCCGGCGCTGGACCTGCCGCTTGCGGCGATGGCGCTCTACACCTTTCAGGCGCATGCGCCCGCCGGCGGCGCCGGAAACCGCACCTCGATGCGTGTCGGCGGGCCGCTGGTGACGCTGGTCGATCCGGGGGATGGGCTGTGGGGGCTGGTCTGGGCGAACGTGCCCGACGGCCGGCCCGGGGCGCTGACAGATCTGCCGTGGATGCACCAAACGCGGCTTTCGGAAGCCGGGCAGGCGACCTTTCCGCCGCAGGGGCAGACCTTTGGTGTCGAAGCCTTCTTCGGCATGCCCCGCCGGTTGCGGCTGGTCGAAACCGGGGGCCGCATCAGCGGCGTGATCCAGCGCCCCTATGGCACCAATTACGCGGCGTGGAAGCACCCGCTGACTCCGCATTATCGGGTGAAGGAAGGTGCGGAATGGCTGCCGCGGCATCCTCGTCCCGGGATGTTCGGCTATCGCCACTGGCTGGGCGTTCTGGCCGAGGCGCAGGATGCGCTGAGCGAGCGCGCGCTCTGCCTGACCAACTGGCAGCAACGCGCGCAGGGGGGGCGGGTGCTGGTCGGAGGCTGGTCGATGGACAACATGAAACCGCGCGATTTCATCCTCGCCTCGGAGCCCGTGGTGGCGCTGGAGGCGGACGCGGCTCTGATGCTGAACGGGATGATCCGGGCCGCGGAGGCTGTGGCGCTCGCCCTGCGCAATGCGCTGGAACCGGTGCTCGCCGCCGGCGAGGCGCGCGAGGTCGAGCGCGAGGCGTTCTTCCGCGACACGGAGGCGGGGTTCCTCGACCGATTCGAGGCGCTGAAAGCGGGCACCGCGCCCGAAGCCGTGGCCGAAGGCTGGTTGCGCGTGCTGAACGATCAGGCGCTGGCGCAGTTTGATGCCCTTTGCCGCGACGGCCTTGCCGAGCGGGACAGCGACGTCATCCGGCGGATCGTGCAGGCGCGCGGCGCGCTGGCCACGGCGTTGAGGGGATTTGGCAAGCGCGGTGGCGAAATCTTCGATGCGCTGGGGATGACCCGGCCGGCAGGCAGGAAAGGCAGGGCGGCATGAGCGACGGGGTGAAGGTCCTGGGCTGGTGGCGCCGCGAGCTGGCGGATCGCAACGCCGGCCGCGCCCGAGCGTTGGCGGCGCGACTCAGGCATGCCGGGCCGGTGGATGCGCTGGCCGAACGCGCGGTGCAGGACCTGGCGCGCGACCTGGGCCTGTCGTCGGCCGGCGCCGCGGCGAGGCTTTCGCGGCTGGTGCGGCTGCTGGCCGAAGTGCGTGAGCACACGCAACTGCCGCTGGCTCGACGGCTCGGCGGCCGCGACCCGGTGATGTCGGCGCTGCGTTTTCAGCGCCTGATGCGCGCCGACGATGATGAACTGACCGACGCCATGCGCCGGGCGATCATCCTGGCCGATCGGACCTGCAATGTCGCCGCACTGGCCGGCGACCTCATGCATTGGGGCGACCGGACGAAGACCCGCTGGTGCTTTGACTACTACGGCGAGGCAGCGCCGGACACGAACCTTTCGGAGGCCGAGGCATGACCACTTTCGTGCAATACCATCTGTTGACGACCTATGGCCCGTCCAACCCCAACCGGGATGACCAGGGACGGCCGAAACAGGCAATGGTCGGCGGGGTGCCGCGCTTGCGGATGTCCTCGCAGTCGATCAAGCGGGCGCTTCGCGAAAGCAGCCATTTCGCACTGGATCTTGCGGGCAACCGCGGCACCCGGACCAAACGCATCGCCGAGACGCTGGAACAGCGTCTGCAGGGCCGGGGAGTCGGCGCCGATGACGCGCGAAAGGCGGCCGCAGGGGTTGCCGCGGTCTTTTCCAAGCTGGAGGCGATAAAGGACGACGCGCCGGCGCTGACCACGACGCTGGCCTTCGTCTCGCCCGAGGAATGGCGCCTCGCCGAGGAACTGGCGGACCGGATCGTCGCCGGCGAGACCCTGCCGAAGGACAAGGACCTCAAGAAACTGGTTCTGCGCAAGGCAGATGGCGCGGTCGACATCGCCATGTTCGGCCGCATGTTGGCCGATGATCCCGAGTTCAACCGCGAGGCCGCGGTGCAGGTGGCGCATGCCATCACCACGCACCGCGCCCAGGCCGAAGACGACTGGTTCTCAGCGGTGGACGATCTGAACAAGGCCGCGGATACCGGCGCGGGGCATCTGGGCGAGACGGGTTTCGGCAGCGGCATCTACTACCTCTATGTCTGCGTCAACGTCGACCTGCTGGTCGAAAACCTGGCCGGCGACAAGGCCCTGGCGCGCAAGGGGCTGGAGGCGTTGACCCGGGCGCTGGCCTCGGCGACGCCGCGCGGCAAGCAGAACAGTCACGCCCATCACCCGATGGCCTGTTACCTGCGCGCCGAACGCGGCAGCCGCCCGCCACGCGACCTGTCGGGCGCCTTCTTCACCCCGATCGACCGCAAGCTGGACGCGCTGAAAGCGAACAACCTGGAAACAGGCTCGATCCTGGCGCTGGAAGACACCGCCGCCCGCATCGACCGTTGTTATTACGATGGCGTGGCCGAGGACGCGCGGTGCCTCAATACCCTGACCGGCGAGGGCACCCTGTCCGGGATCGTCGGCTTCGTCACGGACGCGGTCGCGGAATGACCGAGTACCTGGTCTTCACCCTCGCGGCGACTCTGGCCGCGATGGGCGATCTGGCGGGGCACGAGCGGCGCGGATCGCAGGTCTGGCCGGGGCGTTCGGCGATCCTGGGGCTGGTGGGTGCGGCCATGGGGCTGCGGCGGGGCGACGATTTCTCGGCGCTGGACGCCCTGCGCGTCGGCGTCGCGGTCTTCGATCCGGGGGCCCCGCTGCGCGACTATCACACCGTGCAGACCGTGCCGACGGCCGCGGCCAAGCGTCCCAACTCGCGGCCCGAGGCCCTGCGCGCGGCCGGGTTGCGCACCAACACGACGATCACCCTGCGCGATTACCGGACCGGGGTCCTGTTCGGCGCTGCCCTCTGGGGCGGCGACCTTGCGGCGATGAAGGCCGCGCTCGACGCGCCGCGGTTCACCCTCTGCCTTGGCCGGAAATCCTGCCCGCTGTCGGCGCCGCCGGGCGCCCGCCTCGTCGATGCGCAAACCCCCGAGGCGGCGCTTGCCAACCTGGTCCTGCCGCCCTGGGGCGCGGCGAGGGTGGCGCGCCGCCTGGTCGTCGATGCCGAACCCGGCGACCGCCATGTCGAGGTCCGGCACGATCTGCCGTTGGACCGGCAACGCTGGCACTTCGGACCGCGCCGCGTGGCCTGGCGCGCGGTCGAGATCGCCCCCGGGGGGGTGGCATGAGCCTCTATCTCAGCCGCCTGCGCCTGTCCCGCGCGCCATCGTCGCGGGCGCTGGATGCGCTTCTGAACCCGGACGACGAGGCCCGGCGGATCGACGCCCACCACCGGCTTCTCTGGGCCGTGTTCAGTGATGGCCCTGACCGGGACCGTGATTTCCTGTGGCGGCAGGAGGGGCCAGGCGTGTTCCTGACCCTGTCGTCCCGTCCGCCCGCCGCGCACGATCTCTTCGAGCCGCCCGAGGTGCGCGACTTTGCCCCGGTTCTCGCCCCGGGCCAGCGGCTGGCCTTCCGGCTGCGCGCGAACGCAACGCGGACTGAAAAGACCGGCGCGATGTCGGCCGGGGGCAAGGAGAAAAAGCGGCACGTCGACCTTGTCATGGACATGCTGAAATCGATCCCGAGCGGCGAGCGCGCCGCCGAACGCATGGCAGCGGCGCAGCGGGCGGCGACCGCCTGGCTGACCGGACTGGGCGAGCGGTCCGGCTTCGGTCTGCTCGGGGCCGCGGTCGAAGACTATTCGACCGTCGCCCTGCCCGGGCATCGTGGCCCCCGCAGCGGGCAGCCGCAGTTCGGCATCCTCGACATCGCCGGCGAGATCGAACTGCGCGACCCGGATGCATTCCTGCCACGGCTGGCGCAGGGCTTTGGCCGTGCCAAGGCCTTCGGCTGCGGGCTGATGCTGATCCGGCGCGGGGAATGATCCCCGGCCTGCCGCCACCGGCCCCGATCCCGTTGAAGGATCGCGCCTCGCTGGTCTTCGTGGAGCGCGCGCAGCTCGACGTGCAGGATGGGGCCTTTGTCGCGGTCAACGCCGACGGCACCCGCACGGCGATCCCGGTCGGCGGGCTGGCGGGCCTGATGCTCGAACCCGGGGCGCGGATCAGCCACGCGGCGGTGGCGCTGGCCGGGCGCGTCGGCACTTTGATCACCTGGGTGGGCGAAGGTGGCGTGCGGCTCTATTCCGCCGGCCAGCCGGGCGGGGCGCGGGCCGACCGGCTGCTGTGGCAGGCGAGGATCGCGCTGGACGACGCCGCCCGCCTGCGGGTGGTGCGCCGGATGTACGCCCTGCGCTTTGGCGACGAGGCTCCGGCGCGCCGCTCGATCGACCAGCTGCGCGGCATCGAGGGGGTGCGGGTGCGCGAAAGCTATGCCTTGCTCGCGCGGCAATACGGTGTCGACTGGAAGCGCCGGTCCTACGACCCCGCCGACTGGGAGGCCGGCGATCTGCCCAACCGCTGCCTTTCGGCCGCCACCGCCTGCCTGCACGGATTGACCGAGGCCGCGGTCCTGGCCGCCGGCTATGCCCCGGCGATCGGGTTTCTGCACACCGGCAAGCCCTTGTCCTTCGTCTATGACATCGCCGATCTTTACAAGCTGTCCACCGTGGTGCCCGAGGCCTTCCGCATCGCCGGCCAGGCAGCGAAAGGGGGGCTCGACATGGCGCCGGAGCGCGCGGTGCGGCTTGCCTGCCGCGACGCCTTTCGCCGCACCGGGCTGCTGGGCCGCATCATCCCGCAGATCGACGAGGTGTTGGCGGCCGGCGACCTGCCGCGCCCCGAACCGCCGCCCGAGGCGCTGCCCCCGGCCTTCCCCGACGCCCCGCCCTCGGGCGAGGAAGGGCAGCGAGGATGATGGTCGTGGTCCTCACCAACGCCCCGCCCCGGCTGCGCGGTCGCCTTGCCGCCTGGCTGCTGGAGGTCCGCGCCGGGGTCTATGTCGGCGATTATTCCGCCCGCACGCGTGAGCGCATCTGGCAGCAGGTCGAGGCCTATATCGAAGCCGGCGACGCGGTGATGGTCTGGAAGGCGCCGACCGACCAGGGATTCGACTTCGCCACCTGCGGCGTCAACCGTCGCATGCCGGTGGATTTCGACGGCCTGAAGCTGGTGAGTTTTCTTCCCGAAAAGCCGGGAGAGTCCCGGTAGGCTCTTTGACATCGTGATTATGCTGCGGCATCAACGCTGTGCAGGAAGACTGTTCCCCGCACGCGCGGGGATGAACCGAGAAAATCACTGCAGACCGCGATGCCATCCGTCTGTTCCCCGCACGCGCGGGGATGAACCGACACGCCAGTAAAATCCGTTGCCACCGAGGTACCTGTTCCCCGCACGCGCGGGGATGAACCGCAGTTCCTCACCGGTTTCGAGATCTGTGACGGCTGTTCCCCGCACGCGCGGGGATGAACCGGATCTGGAGTATGACCGCCGCAGCGATCGGTGCTGTTCCCCGCACGCGCGGGGATGAACCGGACGTGGAAAGCCAAGGCATCAGCTTCGTGGACTGTTCCCCGCACGCGCGGGGATGAACCGAGTTGGCGGAACACGCGGCGATCCTTAGCGCCCTGTTCCCCGCACGCGCGGGGATGAACCGTGGATCCTGCTCGACTTCGGGGCCGGGACGCACTGTTCCCCGCACGCGCGGGGATGAACCGCGACCGAGGAACTGATGTCG
>JBFHFG010000215.1:0-5775 GCA_041583815.1 Halovulum sp. | reverse complement strand
GTTCCACGCCGCCGGCAGACTTTCGGGCGCGGCCATGTACGCGTCGAACAATTCGCGCACCACGCGGGCCGAGGTTATGCGCATTTCCTTGACGCGGGCATGGCGGTACATGTTGGTGAACAGGAAGGCCCGGATCTGCTGCAGGTCAGACCACAGCGCGTCCGAGAACCGGACCACGGGATGGCCAAGCTCGCGCACCGCCTGCGCGCTGTCGGGGGCGGCGTCGTTCAGGCGACGGCGACTTTCCGAGATCACATCCTCGACCATCACGCCGAAGACACGGCGCAGCGCCTCGTGCCGTCGGCGGCTGGCATCCAGCCCGGGATAGCGCTTGTCGACTTGTGCGAAACAGGGACCGACGATCGGCAGCGCGCAGATATCCTCGACCGTGAACAACTTCGCGCGAAGGCCATCCATCAGGTCGTGGTTGTTGTAGGCCACGTCATCGGCAACAGCCGCCACCTGTGCCTCGGCGCTGGCGTGCGTGGACAGTTCCAGATCATGCCGGGCATCGTATTCGGCCAGTGCATAGGGCAGATCCCCGGTGACCGGCCCGTTGTGCTTGGCGATACCTTCCAACGTTTCCCAGGTCAGGTTCAGCCCGTCGAATTCGGCGTAGTGCGTTTCGAGCCGGGTGACGATCTTCAGCGCCTGCGCGTTGTGATCGAACCCACCCCAGGGGGCCATCATCTCGGCCAGCGCATCTTCGCCGGTGTGACCAAACGGTGGATGACCCAGGTCATGGGCCAATGCGACCGCCTCGGTCAGTTCCTCGTTCAGGCCCAGCGTTTTCGAGATCGTCCGCGCCACCTGCGCCACCTCGATGGAGTGCGTCAGGCGCGTGCGATAGTAATCGCCCTCGTGTTCGACGAAGACCTGGGTCTTGTGCTTCAGACGGCGAAAAGCCGAGGCGTGGATGATCCTGTCGCGGTCGCGCTGAAACTCGGAACGGTGGGCCGAGGACGGCTCTGGCACCAGCCGGCCGCGGATGTTTTCGGGGTCGCTGGCATAGGGTGCGGCGGGCACAGGCAGTCTCCGGTCGCTGTGGCGGGCTTGTTGCGGCGCGCGGGCGGTCTTACATTCCGGGTGCTACCCCATGACGAGGCAATGGAAAAGATGCAGCTCGACCTGCCACCAAAAGTCACCGACCGCGCTTTCGCCCGACTGCACGAGATCAACGCCGCAGCGGATACCGCCCAGTGCCTGCGTGTGGCCGTGGAAGGCGGCGGCTGCTCGGGCTTTCAATACGACATCAGCCTGACCGATACCCCGGAACAGGATGACCTTGTCCTCGAACGCGACGGCGCGCGTGTCCTGGTCGACCCGGTGTCGCTGCCGTTCCTGAAGAACGCCGAGATCGACTTTACTGAAGAGCTGATCGGCGCCAGGTTCGTGATCCACAACCCGAACGCCAGTTCCAGCTGCGGCTGCGGCACCAGCTTCTCGATCTGAGAGCCACGCCCGGCCCATTTACGAAGGTGCGCGATGCGCTGGCGCGCGCAGGCTTCCCATCTCTTCGGCCATTGCCTGCCGGGTCTCGGCCGGCAATGACTGCGGGAAATCATCGGGGTCCAGCATCCGATAGCCCAGCTCGCGGACAACCTGCTGGTCCAATCGTGCGTTGATACGGGCAACCGCGGTGCGGGTCAGCCAACCGCGCCAGCGTTCGGCAGCATAGTAATCCTGCAGCACGGATAGCCCCGCCTCGCCGGGTTTGGTGTTTCGGTCGCGCGGCACGATCTTTCCTTCTGGCAAGCCCAGGGCGTCGGCACAGGCGCGGGTAGTGCCGGCGGGATCCGGCAGAAAATCCTCAAAACGCAGGATCTGGCACGACAACCCTTCCGCAGTGGCCCGGTCGGGCAACGCCAGTGTTGCGGCCGCCTTTGCCGCCCACAGGTCCACCGGCGAGGCGACGACCGCCGCCAACCGCTCGCGCCGCTCGGTCATCCACGGGCGGGCCGCGAAATCCTCGAGGCAGTCTGCGTTCGGTCCCTTTATATGATAGGGACGACGTGCCAATCCGATCAGCCAGGAATACGGGTTGCGCACCATCAGGACGATTCCGGCACGCGCCGCGATCATCGCGGGCGTCAGCCGGGGCACCGCGTGTTTCCACGGGTCCTCGGTCGTCAACCGCGCCTCGGCCTCGTCGCGCAGGGCATGAAGGTACAGCTTTCTCCAAGGCCCCCGCATCTGCGTCTCGATCGCAGCTTCCAGTGCGCCGTCGGCCGCTTCGGTCGGGCGGGAGCCGGGGACGCGATTGGTGACGCCCGGAAGCTGGCGCAACAGCACGCCCAGCGCCCGCGTACCTGTGTTCCGTTCGCCAAAAATCTTGACGATATGCTGTTGCATGCCCCCCTTGTCCGCGCCCGGCTGTCGGCGCCTTGCCACGCGTACAGGCAGACCACACGCCGATTAACATTGCGTTAACCTGATCGGCGCTGATATTCCGCGACCATGAAAATAGCCTCGTTCAACATCAACGGCGTCAAGGCACGCCTGCACGCCCTGACCGCCTGGCTTGAAGAAGCCGCACCGGATGTGGTCGTCCTGCAAGAGATCAAGTCGCAGGACGAAACCTTCCCGCGCGAGCCGATCGAGGATCTGGGCTACAACGTCGAGACGCACGGCCAGAAAAGCTTCAACGGCGTCGCCATCCTGTCGCGCCTGCCGCTGGAAGATGTCAGCCGCGGCCTGCCCGGAGACGACGAAGACGAACAGGCGCGCTGGATCGAGGCTGTTGTCGTCGGCGACGTCCCCGTGCGGGTGTGCGGGCTGTACCTGCCCAACGGCAACCCCGCGCCGGGGCCGAAGTACGACTACAAGCTGGCGTGGATGGAACGTCTGAAGGCGCGCGCGCAAACTCTTCTGGACGGAGAGGAAATCGCGCTGATGGCCGGGGACTACAACGTCATCCCGCAAACCGAGGACGCCGCCCGTCCCGAGGCATGGACAGAAGACGCCCTGTTCCTGCCCGAAACCCGCGCCGCGTTCCGCCGGATCGTCAACCTGGGATTTACCGACGCGCTACGCACCACGACCCGACAGCCCGGTGTCTACACGTTCTGGGATTACCAGGCAGGCGCGTGGCGGCGGGACGACGGTATCCGGATCGATCATGTGCTGCTGACGCCACAGGCAGCGGACCGGTTGGTCACCTGCCAGATCGACAAGGAAATCCGCGGCCGCGAGAAACCTTCGGACCACGTACCGATCTGGGTCGAACTGGACACCTGACGCGCCTTACCTCGCGCCGCGCGTGACGTCATGCCCGTAAAGCCAGTCGAACCGACCCAACAAACCGCCGGGCACCACGGCCCCGACCGCCGCCATTCCCGTACGCATCACCGACCGCGCCGGTCCCGGTGACATGTGATAGATCCTGGCATTGCGCGCCGCCGTTCGCTGGACGCGTGCCGTGCGCCCCTTTCGCGCGCCTTCGTACCACGCCAGCGCCCGAGGCACGTCCTGCGACGTTGCCAAGCAGTCGGCCAGCACCCAGGCATCCTCGATCGCCATGGTGGCGCCCTGCGCCAGGAAAGGCAGCATCGGATGGCAGGCATCGCCCAGAAGGGCCGTGCCGTCATCATGCCAACGCGGCAGCGCGCCATGCGCGAACAGACCCCAGCGGTGGCCCCCATCCACAGCGTCCAGCAGGCGCGCGACCGGCGCACACCAGCCGGCAAACCCTGCGCGCATCTCGTCTGGCAGAGCGGGCGCGGTCCAGCTTTCGTCGGTCCAGTCCGCGCACTCCTCGACCGCGACGAGGTTCCAGACCGAGGCATTCCGCAGCGTATAGGCGACGACATGCCGCCCACGCCCCATGAACAGCGCGGTGCGGCGCGGGTCCAACACCTCGGGCACGAGGCCGGCGGGGACCAGCGCGCGCCAAGCGACCTGCCCGGTAAACTCCGGCGCGATCCCCGGTACCAACGCCGAGCGGAAGGCCGAGCGCACGCCATCGGCTGCAATGACCACGTCAGCCATGCGCGGATCCTCGGGGGCGACGCGAGAGTCGAAATGCACGTGGACACCCGCTGCCAAGGCAGCGTCGGCCAGCAGATCCAGCAGGTCCGCACGGTGGATCTGGACATAGGGTGCACCGTATCGGTCCCGTGCATCCTGCATCCGAACCGAGGCGATGCGCCGCCCCGAATGGCCGTCGCACATGTCGACCGCTTGCGGCTGCGAAGCCCGCGCCATCAGCACTGCCTCAAGCCCCAGCGCGCGCAGCACGTGGACGCCGTTGGGGCCGATCTGCAACCCGGCCCCGACCTCGCCGAAGGCGGCGGCGCGCTCGTGCACCTGGACATCGATACCCCGGCTTGCCAGCGCCAACGCCGCCGTCAGGCCGCCGATCCCCGCGCCCACCACAACTGCCGACTTCATCCCTGCCCCCTACCGGCCTGCATGCACCGGGCACCAGCGAAACAAAAATGGGGCCCGAGGGCCCCATGCAGTTCAGTCTGCGAACCCGGGGTCAGTCGTCCCGGTGAACCTTCTCACGCCGTTCGTGCCGTTCCTGCGCCTCGAGGCTGAGGGTGGCGATAGGACGCGCCATCAACCGCTTCAGCGAAATCGGCTCGCCGGTTTCCTCGCAATAGCCATAGCTGCCCTCGTCCAGCCGGCGCAGCGCCGCGTCGATCTTCGACACGACCTTGCGCTGCCGGTCCCGCGTGCGCAATTCCAGCGCGCGGTCGGTTTCCTCGCTGGCGCGATCGGCCACGTCGGGAATGTTACGGGTGCCTTCCTGCATGTCCTCGATGGTGCCGCGGCTCTCAGCGAGGATCGATTCCTTCCATTTCATCAATTCGTTGCGAAACCATGCTACCTGGCGTTCGTTCATGAAAGGTTCGTTCTCCGAAGGCAAATAGTCGGAGTCGAACTTGGTTTCCGCTTTCATATGGTGCGCTACCCTGGTTTTGCGTGCTTGCACGCGCCGGGCCAAGGATCGGCGCCGCATCGCACCGCTGCTCTCTCACTGGCGGTGCTGTACTAGGATTCCCCGGCCTTGTCACCTATTACCTGCGTGAACGGATTGGATTAATTGTGGCCGTCGCAGGACGCGGCAGTGCCGGAAACGGGCAGGACGATACGCATGAACTTCCAGTCGACGTCGGATTACATCGCCACCCGCGACCTTGCCGTAGCGGTCGACGCCGCAGTCGCGCTGGAGCGTCCGCTGCTGGTCAAGGGAGAACCCGGAACCGGCAAGACCGAGCTTGCCCGGCAGGTCGCGCGCCAGTTGGATGCCCCCCTTCTGGAATGGGCGATCAAGTCGACCACAAAGGCGCAACAGGGGTTGTACGAGTACGACGCCGTCAGCCGGCTGCGCGACAGCCAGCTTGGCGATCCGCGGGTGGACGACGTGTCGAACTACATCCGCCGCGGCAAACTGTGGCAGGCGTTCGAAGCCGATAGCCGCTGTGTCCTGCTGATCGACGAGATCGACAAGGCCGACATCGAGTTCCCCAATGATCTGCTTCAGGAACTCGACCGGATGGAGTTCCACGTCTACGAGACCGGACAGACGATCCGCGCGAAACGCCGACCCGTCGTCATCATCACCTCGAACAACGAGAAGGAACTGCCCGACGCTTTCCTGCGCCGCTGTTTCTTCCACTACATCCGCTTTCCCGACGCCGAGACGCTGCTCACGATCGTCGAAGCGCATTTTCCCGGCATCAAGCAGACCTTGCTCACCGCCGCGCTGGAGCAGTTCTTCGAAATCCGCGAGACGCAGGGGTTGAAGAAAAAACCCTCGACGTCCGAGAT
>JBFHFG010000214.1:0-5795 GCA_041583815.1 Halovulum sp. | reverse complement strand
TTCGCCGTGGGCGTCGTCTGCTCGATCATCGGCAGCCAGATCCCGGGTGAGTTCGGCCCGCTGGTCAGCTTCCGCGTCGCCATCGCTTCCGGCACCGCCTTCCTTGTGGCGCAGATGATGGACGTCGGCATCTTCGCCGCCCTGCGCAAGGGCGCATGGTGGCGCGCGCCGCTGGTCTCGTCGGTCGTCGGCGGGGCGGTGGACACGGCACTGTTCTTCTCGCTGGCGTTCTCGGCGCAGTACGTGGCCATCAACCCGGCCGAAGACGTATCCTGGGCAAACGAGGCGCTGCCGCTGCTGGGCATGGGACCGGTCGCACCGCTGTGGGTCTCGCTGGCGGTTGCCGACTATTTCGTGAAACTGGGAGTCGCGCTGGTGGCGCTGGTCCCGTTCCGCGCGGTGGTCCTGCGCCTGCGCCCTGCAGCCGTCTGAACAGGGTCGCGCAAAAAGCGTTTTGACATTCGGATTACCTGTGCAAGGCTGAAGGCAACCGCAACAGCTGAAAGGAGGTGATCCAATGTCGATTGAGATTTTGGAGAATGGTGTCGGGTACAAGCGGGAGTGGTCGTCCTGACGGACAACTCCGGCAGTTCTGGCCGCACCGCTTAGGGTACGACCTGCCAGACCCTGCCTCCGAAACTCAAGTTCTTGGACAGGCCGCGCCATGTGCGCGGCCTGTTTCTTTTTGCCGATCCGGCGATATGTTCACGGCCATGCTGCGCATCAACGACGATATCGAAATTCAGGATTGGGAACTGACAGAGCAGTTCGTCCGGGCCTCGGGGCCCGGCGGGCAGAACGTGAACAAGGTTTCCACGGCGGTCGAACTGCGGTTCGAGGCCGAACGCTCGCCCAGCCTGCCGCAACATGCCAAGACACGGCTGCGCCGGCTGGCGGGCAGCCGCTGGACAAAGGAAGGCGCGGTGGTGATCTTCGTCGACACGCATCGCAGCCAGGCGCGCAACCGCGAAGAGGCGCGCGACCGGCTGGCCGACCTGGTGCGAAAGGCGCTGACGCGGCCCAAGAAGCGCATTCCGACACGGCCCACGCTTGCCTCGAAACGGCGGCGGCTGGATGCCAAGACCAAGCGCGGTACCGTCAAGGAACTGCGTGGCAAAGTCGATCCGGAATGAAGAAAGGGGCCGCGAACGGCCCCTTCCCGGTTTTCTGCCTGTAGGGCCTTATTCGGCCGGGGCTTCCTGCCCGCCGCGGCTCATCGGCCCACGGCGCTGCATGTCGTCGGCGTTCAGCACGCCATCGCCGTTGCGGTCGCGGCGCTCGACGATCTTGGCGAACTCCTCGCCAAATTCCTCGGCCGTCACGGCACCGTCGCCGTCGTCGTCATGGGCCTGGAACCGGTCCACCATGCGCTCGTGCATGGCGTCCAGCCACAGGGCTTCGTACTCGTCCAGGCTCAGCGCGCCGTCACCGTCGGCGTCGAATTCGGCCAGTTGCGCGGCACGAGCGGCGTCGATCTCTTCCTGGGTGATGTTGCCGTCACCATTGGTGTCGAACTGCTCGGCAAAGCGCTCCATCATCATGGCGCCGCGCTGACCGCGGTCGCCCCGATCACCGCCGCGCATGCCCTTGCCGCCGTGATGGCCGCCATGCTGGGCTGCGTGCGCGGCACGATCGCCGCCGCCCCGCTTGCCGTCACCGTCACCATGCGCCAGCGCAAAGCCGGCAGTTGCGATGACAAGGGCCGAAGCAGTGACGGCCAGGATGCTGCGATAGGTCTTCATTGGTCTGGTCCTCCAGTTTGCGCGGCCGGCCTTGCCCGCCGCTTGCATGAAGTATTACGGGCCGGTCCGGGGTTTCCGTCGCTTGCCAATTTCGGCCCGGCGCGGCAGGGTGCGCGCAATCCACGTGCCGGAAAGGGAGAGCCGCCATGAGAACCCGCGCCGCCATTGCCACCAAGGCCGGAGCCCCGCTGGAAATTGCCGAGGTCGAACTGGATGGCCCCCGCGCCGGCGAAGTGCTGGTCGAGATCAAGGCCACCGGCATTTGCCATACCGACGAGTTCACCCGTTCGGGCGCGGATCCCGAGGGCATCTTCCCCGCGATCCTAGGCCACGAAGGCGCAGGCGTAGTGGTCGAGGTCGGCGAAGGCGTGACCAGCCTGAAACCGGGCGACCACGTGATCCCGCTCTACACCCCCGAATGCCGGGAATGCGAATACTGCCTGAACCCCAAGACGAACCTGTGCCAGAAGATCCGCTCGACCCAGGGCGCAGGCCTGATGCCCGACGGCAGCTCACGGTTCCGCACACTCGATGGCGATCCGATCTTCCACTACATGGGCTGCTCGACCTTCGCGAACCACACGGTCGTCCCCGAGATCGCGCTGGCCAAGGTGCGCGAGGACGCGCCCTTCGACAAGATCTGCTACATCGGCTGCGGCGTGACAACGGGCATCGGCGCGGTGATCAACACCGCCAAGGTCGAGATCGGCAGCCGCGCCATCGTCTTCGGCCTGGGCGGCATCGGCCTGAACGTGATCCAGGGGCTGCGGCTGGCAGGCGCCGACCAGATCGTCGGCGTCGATCTGAATGCCGACAAGAAAGCGATGGCCGAACGCTTCGGCATGACCGATTTCGTGAACCCGGCAGAAGTCGAAGGCGACCTGGTACCCTACCTTGTGAACCTGACCAAGGGCGGCGCGGACTATACGTTCGATGCGACCGGCAACGTCAACGTCATGCGCACCGCGCTGGAATCGGCCCACAAGGGCTGGGGCGAAAGCATCATCATTGGCGTCGCGGCCGCTGGCGCCGAGATCTCGACCCGCCCCTTCCAACTGGTGACAGGCCGGGTCTGGAAAGGTACCGCCTTCGGTGGCGCGCGCGGCCGGACCGACGTCCCGAAGATCGTCGACTGGTACATGCAGGGTAAGATCGAGATCGACCCGATGATCACCCACACGATGCCCCTCGACGACATCAACAAGGGCTTCGACCTGATGCACAAGGGCGAGAGCATCCGGTCGGTGGTGCTTTATTGATCCGCGCCGCGCGGGCTGAAACGGGGGCCTCCGGCAAATATCCCCGCCGGAGGCGGCGCCGCGCCTGCCACTCGCGAACATTCCGGAGAAGCACGCCATGGCTGACCAAACCACTCCGCTGCTTGCGGTTCTGATCGATGCGGACAACACGTCCTACAAGGCCGCCACCGCGATCTTCGAGGAGATCGCGACGCTGGGCGAGGCCAGTGTGCGGCGCATTTACGGGGATTTCTCATCCTCGGCGATGCGCGGCTGGTCGAATGAGCAAGCCGCGCTGGGTATCGTGCCGCATCACCAGCCCGCCAACACCGTGGGCAAGAATGCCAGCGACATCGCGCTGGTGATTGACGCCATGGATCTGCTGCACACCGGGCGCTTCGACGGGTTCGTTCTGGTCAGTTCCGACAGCGATTTCACCCGCTTGGCGCAGCGCATCCGCGAGCAGGGCAACGACGTTTACGGCATCGGGCAGAAGAAAACCCCAGAGGCGTTCCGCATGGCCTGCAAGCGCTTCATCTTCATCGAAAACCTTGGTGCGCAGGATGAGACGCCCGCGCCCGAACCCAGGGGCGAGACGATCACCCGCGGTCTGCAGTTGCTCCGGAACGCCTTTGCCGATGTCGAGGATGACGAGGGATGGGCGCACCTGGGGCTGGTCGGGCAGCAACTGTCCAAGCGGTATCCCGACTTCGATCCGCGGACCTATGGCTATCGCAAGCTGATCGACCTGATCCATGCCGCGAATGAGTACGAGATCCGCTCGGAAGGGAATGCGCATTACGTCAAGCTGAAGCCGCGGCGCGGAAAGCAGGGCCGCTAGATGGCGGTCGGCGCGATCATATGATCGAGATCTTTCTCAAGACTCTGCCCTTCTTCCTGGTGGTCGGCTGCGGTTACGGCGCGGCGCGCGCGCGTCTCTTCGGTCCGGCCGAGGTTGCGGCCCTGACTAAGTTCGTCTTCTATTTCGCGCTGTCGGCGATGTTGTTCAACTTCGCCTCGAAACTGCCGTTCGAGCAAATCTTCAACCGCGACCTGGCGCTGGCCTATTTCCTGGCGACGCTGGCGTTGTACCTGGTCGTCACCGTGGTCGCGCTGCGCCGGGGCGTCGGCTTTGCCGAGGCGGCGATCGAGGCGCAATGTGGTGTCATCGGCAACGTCGGCTTTCTGGCGCTGCCCATGCTGACCGTTCTGATGGGACCGCAGGCGGCCGGACCGATCCTGATGATCCTGAGCGTCGACCTGATCTTCTTCGGCTCGCTGATCGTGGTGATCCTGGTCGCCGCGCGCGGCGGCGCGGGCCTTGCCCTGGCGGGGCGGGTTCTGGCTGGGCTGTTGAAGAACCCTCTGGTCATGTCGATGGCCGCCGGGTTGACCTGGTCGGCGATGGCGCTGCCGATCCCGGGTGCGGCGGCGGATTTCCTGGACCTGCTGGGAGGTGCCGCGACGCCCGGTGCGCTGTTCGCCATCGGTGCCTCGCTGGCTGGAAAGTCCGCCGAACGCTTCAGCGTCGCGCTGTGGCTGAGCATCGCCAAGCTGGCACTGCACCCAGCGGCCGTTGGCCTGCTGGCGTGGTATGTATTCAAGCTGCCAGCCGAGCTGGTCGGCGTGATGATCGCCGCCTCGGCCATGCCCACAGCGGGCAATGTCTATATCATCGCTCAGCACTACGGAGTTGCGCCGATGCGCGCATCGTCCACCATTCTCGTGTCCACGACCATCAGCGTCGTCACCCTGACCGCGGTGATCGCGCTGGTGAACTGAAGGAGCCTGCCCATGGAAACCCTGTCCGAGGTCCGCTGTTTCGAAGGCGTTCAGGGCGTCTATCGCCATGACAGCGATGTTTGCGGCTGCCCGATGACCTTCGCCGTCTACCTTCCGCCGCAGGCCGCGCTGCGCCCGGTTCCGGTGCTGTGGTATCTTTCCGGGCTGACCTGCACCCACGAGAACGCCATGACCAAGGCCGGGGCGCAGGGCTGGGCGGCAGAGCATGGCGTGGCCGTGGTCTTTCCCGACACCTCACCGCGCGGGGAGGGGATCGCCAATGACGAGGCCTTCGACCTTGGTCAGGGCGCGGGGTTCTATGTCGATGCGACCGAGGCGCCCTGGGCGCCGCATTTCAACATGTACAGCTATATCACGCGGGAACTGCCGGCGATCCTGTTCCGAAATTTCGACCTGGAAGAGGGCGCGCAGTCGATCTGCGGGCACTCGATGGGCGGGCATGGCGCGCTGACCATCGCTATGCGGCAGCCCGAGCGGTTCCGGTCTGCCTCGGCCTTCGCGCCGATTGCGCATCCGACGGCCTCGGACTGGGGGCGCAAGCAGTTCTCGGCCTATCTGGGTGCGGACGAAAGCAAGTGGGCGGCGCATGATGCGACCCTGCTGATGCGCGAGAAGGGCCTGGACCTGCCGCTGCTGATCGACCAGGGCACCGACGACCAGTTCCTGGACCTGCTGAAGCCCGAAGCGCTGGCGACCGCAATTGCCGAACGCCGGCAACCCGCGATCCTGCGGATGCAGAAGGGCTATGACCACAGCTATTTCTTCGTGGCATCGTTCTTGGCGGATCACATGGCGTTCCACGCCGAGGCGCTTTACGCGTGACGATCTATGTCGATGCCGACGCCTGTCCGGTAAAGGCCGAGGTGCAGCGGGTCGCCGCCCGTCACCGGCAGCCGGTCAAGCTGGTGTGCAACGGCGGTCTTCGGCCGGTGGACGATCCGCTTGTGCAGGTGGTTGTCGTTCCCGACGGGCCGGACGAGGCCGACAAGTGGATCGCCGATCATGCCGGGCC
>JBFHFG010000213.1:0-5803 GCA_041583815.1 Halovulum sp. | reverse complement strand
CGTCGAGAGGGTAGAGGTATTCTGCCGCCCCGTCCGCCGTCACGTAGAAGCCATCCTCGTAGATGATGTCCGGCGCGGTCGATTCGGACTGATTCATCAGCGAGACCTTGGTGTAGTAGTCTCGCGACGATGCCGAAATCGGTTCCAGCTCGATCGTTACGCCGGGGTGGGCGGCTTCGAACTGTTCCTTCGCGCCGTCCATCATGGCCTGCACGTACGACGAGTCGCGATAGACGACGCGAAGCTCGGACGTGTCCTGCGCGACGGCCGGGCTGGCGGCCACAAGAGCAATGGCCGCCGTCAGGCATTTGTACCTGGGGTGTTTCATAATTTCCTCCCGCACTTATGATTGTGAATGTGAGAACGCTACCACATCATTTGCTTCTGTCAATCGTGCTTTCGGCGTGAGGCGCGTTGGTGTGGGCCCCATGTGGTAGCGATTATCATCGAAATCGGAATGTGTCGCCAAGTCTCCCCTTGACTGGGAGTGATTGTTGCAGATAGCGTTTGTGCAAACGATACCACATCGGATTGCTCAACGTGACCTTTGCCTCACCTGAAAATGCCGCCGTACTGGCCCTGGACATCGGCGCCACGAAACTCGCGGTTGGCATCGTGACTGCCGACGGTCGCGTGATTGCCCAGATGCGGCGGCCCACGCCGCGCCAACCGGGGCGGGCCATCGCCTGCCTGCTTGAGATGGGGCGCGAGATGCAGGCCCGGGCCGCGGGCGAGGGGGCGCGGCTGATTGCCGTCGGCATCGCCTGCGGCGGCCCGCTGGACCTGGAGCGGGGGCTGGTGCTGTCGCCGCCGAACCTGCCGGGGTGGGACGAGGTTCCGATCTCGGACATGGCGGCCGAGGCCAGCGGCCTTCCGGCCTTTCTGCAGAACGACGCGGCGGCGGGAGCATTGGCCACCTGCTTCTGGGATAACCCGAGCCGTGATCGCGATGTCGCCTACATCACCGTTTCCTCGGGGATCGGGTGCGGCGTGGTCAGCGACGGGCGGTTGTACGCCGGGAACAGCGGCAATGGCACCGAGCTGGGGCATATTCCTCTGATCTGGGGCGGGCGGCAGTGCCGCTGCGGACAGTCCGGCTGTGCCGAGGCTTATCTCTCGGGAACCTCCATCGGCGAGCGCTTCTCCGAAGTCTCGGGCCGGGGGCCGTTCACCGCCGAACAGGTCGCGCTGCTTGCCGCTGGCGGCGACAGCGAGGCCGAGGCGTTCTGGCAGGACACGATGTTCATGTTGCGCAGGCTGGCCCGCGCGGCCGCGGACCTGTTCGATCCGGCGCTGTTGGTTCTGGGGGGCGGCGTCACCGACGCCCCCGCCCACCTGCTGGCCCCGGTGTTCGGCGGATCGGGGCAGGGTGCGTCGATGGCGGGGGATGTCGGCAAGTCGATGGTCGTGCGCCGTACCGGTTTCGGACGCAACTCGGGCGTTCTGTCGGCTGCGGCGGTGGCCTGGAACGATCTTGCCCCGGAAGGGCTTGGGACAATTGGAGTCAGGGTATGGAACAGCTGATCTCGGATCATCTGGACGAACATTTCGACATGGCCGACGAGATGCGCGCACGCGCTGGCGGCTTGAAGCCCCTGGCCGAGGACATGTGGACGCGGTTGAGGGCGGGCGGTTGTCTGCTTGCCTTCGGGAACGGCGGCAGCGCGGCAGAGGCACAGCATTTTTCGGGGGAATTGCTGGGCCGCTTCAAGACCAATCGGCGGCCGTTGCCTGCTGTTGCGCTGCCCGCCGACCCGGCGACAATGTCCTGCATCGCCAATGACTTTCACTATGACGACGTGTTCGCACGGCCCATCGCCGCGCTGGCGCGCGAAGACAGTGTCGTGTTCGGCTTCACGACCAGCGGGCGCTCTGCGAACGTGATCGCGGCGCTCGAGGCGGGACGGCGTGCCGGGGCGATGACGGTCATGTTCACCGGGGCCAATGGCGCCGAAGAAGCGGCGCGTTGGGATCATGCATTTGTCGCGCCGACGACATCGACCGCGCGGATACAGGAAATGCACCAGTTCGCGATGCATGTGCTTTGCGCCATGTTCGATGAATGGGCCGAGGCAGAGGATGCGAAACATGGCTGATGGGCAGTCGCAGGGAACGCGTTTCCAGCAGATCTACATGGTGGGCCATGCCCATCTGGACCCCGTCTGGCTGTGGCAGTGGACCGAGGGCTACCAGGAGGCGCGCGCCACGGTGCGCGCTGCGGTGCAGTTGCTGGCCGAAGACCCGGACTACGTCTTCACGCTGGAGCAGATGGCCGTTCTGGAATGGGTCCGCGAAAGCGAGCCGGACCTGTTCGACCAGGTGCGCGAACTGGTCAAGGCGGGCCGCATCGCCATGGTCGGCGGCTGGTGGGTGGAGCCGGACTGCAACCTGCCATGCCTTGAGGCTTTCATCCGCCACGGGCTGATCGGCCAGCGCTATCTGCTGGAGCATTTCGGCGGCATCGCCGCGACCGGCCTGAATTCGGACCCGTTCGGTCATTCCGCCGCCCTGCCGCAGGTGCTGAAGGGGCACCGGCTGAACGGGTACTGCTTCCTGCGGCCCGGCCCGCACGAGACCGAGATGGCCGAGACCTTCTTTACCTGGGTCGGGCATGACGGCAGCGCCGTTCCGGCTTATCGCATCCCGCATGAATACTGCTCGCCGGGCGGGGACATCGACGCGCATGTCGAAAGCGCGGTCGCCAAGACCGCCCCCGGCGTCAGCGAAACCGGCATGATCTTCTATGGTGTCGGCAACCATGGCGGTGGACCGACCCGGCAGAACCTGCACAGCCTGGCGCGGATGGATGCCGAAGGCACCTATGGCCGGCTGGTGCCTGCCGGGCCCGGCAGGATCTTCGCCGAGGCGCGGGACACGGGCCGCCCGCTGCCGGAATGGCGCGGAGAACTGCAGCGCCATGCGGCGGGGTGTTATGCCGCGCATTCCGAGATCAAGCGGCTGAACCTGCGGGCCGAGGCCGCGCTGCTCGAAGCCGAACGCTATGCGACCCTGTCGGCACGGCTGGATGGGGTGAGCTATCCGGCAGCGCGGATGGACGCCGCGTGGAAGGATCTGCTTTTCAACCAGTTCCACGACATCCTGCCGGGCAGCTCGATCGAGCAGGCCTACGAGGATGCCGCGCATGATCTGGGCGGGGTCATCGCGACCGCCGGCAAGATCACCAACCGCGCCCTGCAGGTTCGCGCCAGCAAGGTCGAAGTGCCGCTGGACGACACGACCCAGCCGATCCTGCTGTTCAACCCGCATCCCTATTCGGTGCGCGTGCCGGTGGAGTTCGAGGTCGGGTTCAATTCGCCGGACTGGTGCCTCAGGACGGAAGCGGGGCAGGCGGTGCCGGCCCAGTCCATCCAGATGGAAGCGATCGTTCACGGCATGAACCGTCTGCGCAATGCCCGCGTGCGCTTCCTGGCCGACGTGCCCGCCCTGGGGCACGCCCTTTACCGTTTCCATCCGGAGCCCGAACCGGCAGCGGAACCCGAGGTTCGCGTGGACGAAGACAGCCTGACGATGCAGAACGCGCATCTTAGGGTGCGGATCGACCCCGATACCGGGTGGCTGGCATCCTGCGTGCGCCTGTCCGACGGGCTGGAGTTCGCGCCGGAAGGCGGCGCGCCCCACACCGTGGTCAGCGAGGATGCCTCGGACACATGGGGGCATCGGGTCGAGACCTATGTCACCCCGGGCGAGAGTTTCGTCGTCGAGAAGATCTCGGTCGTCGAGGATGGTCCGGTCTCTGCTGCGATCCGTGTGATTTCCCGTTGCGGCGCGTCCCGCCTGACCGAGGTCTACAGGCTGCACGCCGATCACCCCGCGCTGGAACTGGGCGTGGAAGTCGACTGGCGCGAGCAGTGCAAGGTCATGAAGCTGCGGTTCCCGACCCGGCTTGATCCCGACGTGGCGCGTTACGGAATGCAGAACGGCTATGTCGAACGTCCAGCCGACGGGATGGAATACCCCGGGCAGCGCTGGGTCAGCATCGCCGACGACGGGGGCAGGTTCGCCGTCATCAACGATGCCAAATATGCCTACGACTGCTCGGGCGGCGATATCGGTATCACCGCCGCGCGCAGCCCGGTCTACGCCTGGCATGACCCGCGCGAGCTTTCGCCCGAAGAGCACTACAAGTACCAGGACCAGGGCATCCAGCGGTTCCGCTGCCTGATCGTCGCAGACGATGGCAGCGCGCCGCTGGATCGTCTGGCCGACACGCTGGTAATGCCGGTTCGCGTCATGCCGGAATCCTTCCACTCGGGCACGGGTCCCGCCCGGCAGGGTCATGTGTCCGGCCTTGAGGACCTGGAGGATGTGGCGCTGACCGCGCTCAAGCCCTGGGAGGGCGGGGAAGACGCGACGATCCTGCGACTGGCAAGCAATGCCGACAAACCGCGAGAGGTTCGGCTTACCCTCGATTTCCTCGGCGACCGCGCGCTCGAAACGACGCTCGGGGCGTTCCAGGTCAGGACGTTCCTGGTGCCCGCCGATGCCACCGAAGATATTCGCGAGGTCGATATGCTGGAGTTTCCGGCCGATCAGGCGCTGCCCTATCTGTCGGAAAGGGTCTGACAATGAACGCACCTGAAATCTGGCCACCGTTGCTTACGCCATTCGACGAGCGCGGAGAACTGGACCTGTTCGCGCTGCGGGCGATGGTGGACTTCTATGCGGACCAGGGGTGCGCTGGCCTGTTGGTCAATGGCCTGTCCGCCGAGCCCTTCAAGATGACACCAGAGGAACGCGCGGCCGTCCTGCGCGAAGTCCTCACCCTTGACGGGGGGCGCATGGAAATCGCGGCGGCCGTCTACCCCGAAGGGGGTGATTGGGCTGGGGCCATCGCAGACGTCCACGAGGCGGGCGCCGATATCGCCGTGCTGCTGGTCCCGCTTCTTGCGGACGAAGGCGAAGACGACGCGAAGCTGCTTCAGGTCCTGCAGGACATCACGCGGCAGACAACCGGGCAGCTTGGCCTTTACGAGGCACCGAGACCGTACAAGCGCATCCTGTCGACCGAAGCGCTAAGCTGGGCCGCGCAGTCTGGCCGGTTCACGTTCTTCAAGGACACCTGCCAGGATCCGGACCGGATAGAGGCCCGCTTGCGGGCGGTCGAGGGAACGCGGCTGCGACTGCTGAATGCCGAAGTTGCGAGCTACCGCAAATCGATTGCCGCGGGTGCACACGGGTTCTGCGGACTGATGGCGAACGTCTTTCCCGCAGCCCTGAAGGCGGCGGGGGCCACGTACAACCCGCAAGGCGAACTGGTTTCCGACGTGCTGACGCTTGCGGACCCCGCCCTTGAAAAGGACTACCCGGCGTCGGCCAAGTGCCTGCTTGGGGTGCGGTTCGGCCTGTCGCTGGGCAGCTATGCGCGCACGCTGGGGCGCGGCACCGACCTGCGGGTATGCAATGCGCTGGATGCCCTGTACAAACTGCTGGATCAGCGCGGGTTGACTAGGGGATCAACGATAGGTCAGCGGACAGACTGAACGGAGGTCGGGCGGAAATGGCGGAGAAGCGCGTAACGATCGGGGATATTGCGAAGACGCTTGGCGTTTCCACGTCTTCGGTTTCGCGCGCGCTCAGTGGCAAGGGCTACGTCTCCGAAGATGTCCGCGCCCGCGTGGTCGAAGCCGCCCGCAAGATGGGTTACGTGCCGGACCTTGCGGCCCGCAACCTGCGCCAGCGCGCCAGCACGCAATTCGGTCTTGTCATCAGCAGCCTGTCGGACCCGTTCTATGCCAGGCTTGCCTCGGGGTTCGAGGCGGTCGCGCGTGCCCGTGGCTATGAT
>JBFHFG010000212.1:0-5868 GCA_041583815.1 Halovulum sp. | reverse complement strand
GCGACACACCCGCAGGGCGGGCGGCCTATACCGAGTATTACGGCACGCGGCCAAGCGCCGACTCTCGCACCAGCAACAGCGATGGATCGAGCGGTTTCCGCGCGCCGACGCAGTCGTCCACCACCAGCTATGGCTCGATCGGCTACCAAGCCCCGAAACCGGTGTCGCCGCCGCCATCCGCTGCGACCGGCGCCATCACGCTGACCGGAACGCAACGGTCGGATACCACGGCGGCGAGCACGGGCGAAAAGCTCTGCGGTGACAGCTCGTTCACCTATTACTGCAAGGACGAGGCCGAGGTTCAGGCGCAGATAAAGGCCAACGGCGGCAGCCCCTATGTCACGAATTGGGCGGAATCTGACCCGAACCGCCCCAAAACCGGCGGCGGAGTCATCCCCCAGTAATACGGCGCGACGCCTCCCCGATGCAGACCGGCCTGCATCGTCATAGGGGGCGCCGCTGTCTCGAACTGTCTCAACCTGTCTCACATTGAGACAGTTACGGCCCCCTGCCCCCGTGCGCCGAGGCCGCGGCGTTGTCGCGCGGGTGATCGCGGCGCAGGTTTCCTCCCAATCAGCAAGCGGCCGTTGCCGCACAAACTATGGGAGGAGAGGTTCATGGCGCCGACGCGCGACGAACAGCTTTGGATGTACCGCAACATGGTCACGAGCCGCCGGTTCGAAGAGACCATCGCGAAGATCTATTTCGAGGGAAAGACACCGGTTTTCAACATGGCCAACGGGCCGATCCCCGGCGAGATGCACCTGTCCGACGGGCAGGAGCCAGTGGCGGTGGGGGTTTGTGCGCACCTTGCTCCCGAGGATGTGGTTACGGCCACCCACCGCCCGCACCATCAGGCCATTGCCAAGGGCGTCGACCTGAACCGGATGGCGGCCGAGATATTCGGCAAGGCCACCGGCCTGTCCGGCGGGCGCGGCGGGCACATGCACATCTTCGACGCGGACGTGAACTTCGCCTGTTCGGGGATCATCGCGCAGGGCATGGGCCCGGCGGTCGGCGCGGCGCTGTCGCGCAAGATGCAGGGCAAGCCCGGTGTCGCCGTCGCTTTCGTCGGTGAGGGCGCCGTGAACCAGGGCGGCTGGCACGAGGCGATGAACCTGGCAGCGGTCTGGAACCTGCCCTTTGTCTGCGTCATCGAGGACAACGGCTGGGGCATTTCGGTCGCCAAGAAGACCGCCAGCGCCGTGGCCAGCAATGCCGACCGCGCCGCCGCCTACGGCATTCCGGGCAAGCGCATCGAGGGCAACGACCCTTACGCGATCTACGAGGCCGCGGGCGAGGCCATTGCACGCGCCCGTGCCGGCGAGGGGCCGTCGCTGCTCGAGGTCGAGACCTATCGCCTGGCCGGGCACTTCATGGGGGACGCCGAAGCCTATCGCCCCGAGGGCGAGAAGGATGCGCTGTTCGCCAAGGACCCGATCCCGAAGATGCGCACGCGGTTGCTGGACGAGGGCGTGGCCACCGAGGCCGACCTTGCGGCCATCGAGTCCGAAAGTGACGAGCGTGTCGCCGCCGCCATCGACTTTGCCCGCACCAGCGCGGACCCCGTGCCGCAGGACGCGCTGACCCGCGTTTTCGCGGCCTGACCGGGAGGAATTGACATGACCAAGACGAATGAACGCAAGTTGACCATCGCCCGCGCCATGGCCGAGGCCGTCGCTCAGGAAATGTGGATCGACCCCAAGGTCTTCGTGATGGGCGAGGACATCGGCCCGCTGGGCGGGGTCTATGGCAACACCCGCGGGTTGATCGAGGAATTCGGTCCCGAGCGCATCCGCGACACGCCGATCTCGGAGACCGCCTTCATCGGGGCCGCCGTCGGCGCGGCACAGGACGGAATGCGCCCGGTGGTCGAACTGATGTTCGTGGATTTCTTCGGCGTCTGCTTCGACGCGATATACAACCTGATGGCCAAGAATACCTATTTCTCGGGCGGGTCGTTCAAGGTGCCGATGGTGCTGATGACCTCGACCGGGGGTGGGTATTCGGACGCGGGGCAGCATTCGCAATGCGTCTATGGCACCTTCGCCCACCTGCCGGGCATGAAGGTTGTCGCGCCATCGAACGCCTATGACGCCAAGGGTCTGATGACCGCCGCCATGCGCGACGACAGCCCCGTGGTCTACATGTACCACAAGGGGCTACAGGGGATGGGCTGGCTGGGGACCGAGGCAGGTGCCACGGTGCACGTGCCCGAGGAAAGCTATACCGTCGAGATCGGCAAGGCCAAGGTCGTGCGCGAGGGCACGGACGTGACCATCGTCAGCCTCGGCATGGGCGTGCACAACGCGCTGAAGGCCGCCGCCACGCTGGAAGGCCAGGGCGTCAGCGCCGAGGTCGTCGATCTTGTCTCGCTTGTCCCGCTGGACCGCGACACGATCCGCGCCAGCGTCGCCAAGACCGGGCGCCTGATCGTCGTGGATGAGGACTACATGAGTTACGGCGTCTCGGGCGAGATCATCGCATCGGTGACCGAGCACAACATCTCGGTCCTCAAGGCGGCGCCCAGGCGCGTGGCCTTCCCTGACGTGCCGATCCCCTTCGCCCGCGTGATGGAGCAGTACTGCCTGCCCAACCCGGACAAGATCGTCGCCGCCTGGGACCAGATCGCCGCTGCCTGAACGGCACCAACAAACAGTTCAGCAATCGGCGGGGTCGCATGGCGCGGCCCCGCACGGAGGCTGCATCGAAGAAGGAGTGCCGACATGGCCACCGATATCGTCATCCCCTCGGACCTTTGGGAAGAGGACGAGGACTGCGTCATCACAAGCTGGCTGGTGGACGATGGTGCCAGCGTGGACGAGGGTGCACTGATCGCCGAGATCATGACCGCCAAGGTCCAGTACGAGATCAACACCCCTGCCTCGGGTACGGTGCGGATCAAGGAACAGGCCGATGCGGTCGTCGCCAAGGGCGCTGTCATCGGATCGGTCGAATGAGCACGGCGCAACATCGGCAGGATGTCCGGATCATCCCCCTCAAGGGGATGCGTGGAATGATCGCCGACGCAATGGTCAACAGCCTTGCCACGTCGGCCCAGCTGACCCACCACGGCAGCGCCGATGCCTCGGCCCTGCTGGAGGAGAAGGCGCGGCTGGCCCGTGCGGGGACCAAGGTTTCGGTCGAAGACCTGTTCATGCTGGCGGTGATCCGGGCGCTGCGAAAACACCCCGATGCCAACGGCCGGGTCGAGGGACGCGAGGTCAAGCTGGCGGGCACGGTCGACCTGTCGGTCGCCATTGCCCTGCCCGGCAACCTTCTGGTCGCCCCGGCGATCTTCGGCGCAAGCGAGCTTTCGGTATCGGAACTGCGCGAGGCGCGGCAGGATCTGGCGGCGCGCGCCCGCGCAAACAAGCTGAGCGTGACCGAGATGACCGGCGGCACGTTCACCGTCTCGAACCTGGGCCTGACGCGGGTGGAGCATTTCACCCCGATCCTCAACGCACCGCAGATCTGCATCCTGGGCATCGGCCGGATGACCGACCGCGCCGTGCGCGCGGAAGGCGGCGGGATCGAGTTGCGCCCCTATGTCGGCCTGTCGCTAACCTTCGACCACCGGGCGCTGGACGGCGCGCCCGCCGGGGATCTGCTGACCACGATCTGTACCGAGATCGAGGCGTTGGCCGGATGATCCTGTCGGTGTGCACCTACGCCGGATCGTGCGCCTATGCGCAGGTCCGGCACCGGCCACAAGCAGACCGGGCGCCGATGGCTACCACCCCGCCCGTCTGACCCAAGGGTTACCCCCCGGTGCGGTCGGGCCTCCGGGCTCGGCCGCATTGGGAGGGGGGTCAACGCGTGGCCAGCGCCGGTCACCAGCCGATGTCAGGCTTCGTCAGCATCAGCCAGATGATTGCCAGCACGGCACCGAAGGCGGGGCATCCGAAGGCGAACCACCAGCGATAAAGCCGGTGGTAGGCCCCGGGCAGGGGCTGGCCCGCGTCCCGCGCCGCGCGCGCCATATCCCGCATCCGCATCTGCATCCACACCACGGGAAGCCAGAACATCCCGACGAAGACGTAGAGCACGAGCGACACGGCGACCCAGCCTTCGAGTAGCGGCCACCCCACGGCCCGTGCAAGAAGCACGCCGGTGATGGGTTGAACGATGGCCGCGGTCGCCGTGAAAATGGTATCGGCCAGCACGACGATGCCGGCGACATGGGCAACGAGTGCGGGGTCCCTACTTCGGTTCGAGACGACCATGAAAAAGGCGATGCCCGCCCCGGTCCCAAGCAGGACCGTGGCCCCGATGACATGCAGAAAGAGCAGAAATTCGTATGTCATCGGTCTTCCACGCCAAGCCGGACGATAGCTGCAAGCACGATCGAGGGCAGGACTTTCACCAGCGGGCCGAGCGGATCAAGCCAGAGGTCCGGCGCGAAAAGACTGCCCCCCGCAAGATAGCCGCAGGAAACGGCGATCATGCCCAGCGCGGCACGACTGCACCAGGGGCGCCAGAGTATGGCCAGCCCAAGTGCGATGTCGACGACGGCGCCACCGATGACCGTCATTCCGACCGCCCAGCCCGGCAGCGCACTGCCATCGAGCGCCGAAGCGGCCGCGGTTGGACGCCTGAGTGCCACAAGGCCCGACACCAGCCAGAAAAGCGAGAGGACCGCGATCGCCAGCGGCAGGACGAAATAAAGGCGCGCGAACAGGCGCTCTTGCCGCGTTGCAGGCAGGGACGACAGGGTTTCGTCCAGCCCACGCGGCGCGACACCGCCCGCCGCGACCCAGGCCGCTGGATCACCACGAACGCCTTATCGCAGGACGGTAAGCGCGGTGGATCGCAAGGGCGAACGCCAGCCCAACCGCCCCAGAGTATCAGCAGCTTTCCCGATCAACGGAAGCATCGTGTCCGGCACGCGAAGGCGCACGCGTGGTTCCCCGAACCCCTGCCACGAGCGGATCTTGCGCATGATCTCCGGAAGGGGATGCCCGGTTTCCTCGGTGATATCCGCGATCGTGCCTGACGGGACCTCTCGGCGGCAGGCGGCGACCACGGCAGAGGCCAGATCGTCGACGTGAACCGTCTGGATGATCGCGTCCGGCAATACGACCGGCAGCAGGCCGGGAAGCGCGGCTGCACCTCGCAGAAGCGCCGTGCCGCCATAGGCCTCGGGCGCCAGAACAAGGCTCGGTCGCAGGATGACCCATTCACACGCGGCATTGGCAACCTGTGTGTCCCCGCGCACCTTGCTGCGGAAGAACTCGGTAGAGGCGTCGGCAGAGACCCCGGCTGCCGAAATCTGGACGAGATGCAGGTCAGATGCGGCGGCTGCACAGAGCCGGGAGAGCATCGTCGCGTGGACGGCCTCGACATCGTCGCGCGGTCCGTCCTGAAGGGCACCGGCGGCGTTGACCACCACGTCCACGCCATCAAGGACCTCCCTCCACGCGTGCGTATCCAGCGCGGCAAGATCCTTGATAATCCACTGCTGATCGGGGGCGGCGGACAGGGCGGCGCGGCGCGACCGGCCAAGGCCGATGACATGAAACCCCGCCTGGGCGAGCGCGCGGCAACAGGCAGCGCCGATGAGACCGTAGCCTCCCAGTACAAGAACGGTTTGCATCAGGCCCTTTCTCGGGATTAGTCGGATAGACCTACCCCGGTGGACCCCGTGGCCTCAACCGTCGATCATGTTCGCCACGGGCAATTTGCCGAGTGGCGGCTGCCCCGCCTGCCTTTCCTGACCAGAGACTCACGGCGCCGTGCGACTAGGGCTGGTCTTGCTGGTCCGCAAGCCGGGATGGTCGGACGATGGCGTATTGCTTCATCTTGCGATGAATGGTGGCCCGCCCGATCCCGAGGTTGCGCGCCGCCTGCGACACGTTCCAGCGGGCG
>JBFHFG010000211.1:0-5872 GCA_041583815.1 Halovulum sp. | reverse complement strand
CTTATGGCGGCCCACGGACTGCCCGAAGATGCCTTCGAGGTGGTGGTCATCAAGACCACCGGCGACCGTGTCCTGGACCGCCCCCTGGGCGAGATCGGCGGCAAGGGCCTGTTCACGCGCGAGATCGAGGATGCGCTGCTGGCCGGCGACATCGACATTGCCGTGCATTCGATGAAGGACATGCCGGTAGAACAACCTGTCGGCCTGACCCTGGACACCTATCTGCCGCGCGAGGACGTGCGCGACGCCTTCGTCGCGCTGGATGGCGGGCGGCTGGCGGATCTGCCGAAGGGCGCCGTGGTCGGCACCTCGTCGCTGCGGCGGCGGGCGCAACTGTTGCACCGGCGGCCTGATCTGCAGGTGGTTGAGTTTCGCGGCAACGTCCAGACGCGGCTGCGCAAGCTGGCCGACGGCGTCGCGCAGGCGACCTTCCTTGCGATGGCGGGGCTGAACCGGCTTCAGATGGGGGACCGGGTGCCGCACAGCGCCATCGATGCCGAGGACATGATGCCGGCGGTCGCGCAGGGCGCCATCGGCATCGAGCGGCGGCAGGCGGACGAAGACACCGCCGCGCTGCTGGGTGCGATTCACGATCACGCCACCGGGCTGCGGATGGCGGCAGAGCGCGCTTTTCTGGCAGGGCTGGATGGGTCGTGCCAGACCCCGATCGGTGGGCTGGCCGAACTGAGCGACGGGCGTTTGCGCCTGCGTGGCGAGATCATCCGCCCCGACGGCTCGGAAAGCCTGGCGACCGAATCCGACGGCGCCGATTCAGACGGTGCGGCGATGGGCGCGGCTGCCGCCGCGGAACTGCGCGGCCGGGCGGGACCGGGATTCTTCGACTTCTGAGTATTTCGGGGTATTATACCGGAAAGGTAACCTGTCACGGGTGCCGCCCGGGAAAGGACGCGCATGGCCCGCGTCTACGAAGTGCAGAACGTGAACTACGCTGATCTGACCGTCGAGGTGGTGTCGACCGCAGCGCTGGCGGATCTGTCGGTGTTCCGCGATGACGGCGCCATGTCCCAGAACTGGGCCGAGCAGATCTGGTCCTTCGTTGGCCAGCGGCACAATGCGCAGCTGGCCGTATACCTGAAGCAGCCAGATCACATGGGTGCAGATCTGCGAATCTCGTTCGTGCCGCGCCGGGCGCTGGCGGGCTGGTCCCGTCAACATCGGCTACAGGGCCATTTGTGCCATCTGCGTCCCGCTTCCCCGGACAGCTGAGCCGATCCGGTTTGATCGAGGTCAAGGCCGGACGCCGGAATTCCATGACAGTTGGCGGATGCAGTTTGTCTTGCCACGCATACGGACCGCCCCAGTTTGGCGGGTCGTGATCGATCAAAACCGCGTCAACAGTACGGTTTGCGGCGCCCCTGCGGCGATGCGGCCCATCCGTGCCGGTTGTTGAAAGTGGCGATTTCTGACAAACATCTACGATGGCAAGCCGCGCAGACGGTGCAAGTGAAAGGTCCCCGAGCCATGGATTTCGACGCCCTCTTCAACGCCCAGTTGGACACCCTGCGGCAGGAGGGAAACTATCGGGTTTTCGCCGATCTCGAACGTGAGCGCGGCAGCTTCCCGCGCGCCCTGAACCACGCCGAGGCGGGCGCGCGCGATGTGACCGTGTGGTGCTCGAACGATTACCTTTGCATGGGTCAGCACCCTGACGTGCTGAAGGCCATGCACGAGGCGCTGGACAAATCCGGTGCCGGCGCGGGCGGAACCCGCAATATCTCGGGGACGAACCACCACCACGTGATGCTCGAACATGAGCTGGCGGACCTGCACGGCAAGGAATCCGCGCTGTTGTTCACCAGCGGCTACGTCTCGAACTGGGCCACGCTGGGCACGCTGGGTTCGCGCCTGCCGAACGCTGTTATTTTGTCGGACGCGCTGAATCATGCCTCGATGATCGAAGGCATCCGTCACGCGCGCTGCGAGAAGAAGATCTGGAAGCACAACGACGTCGAGGACCTGCGTCGCAAGCTGGAAGAATGCCCGGCTGATTCGACCAAGATCATTGCCTTCGAGTCGGTCTATTCGATGGACGGCGACATCGCGCCGATCAAGGAAATCTGCGATCTGGCCGACGAGTTCGGCGCCATGACCTACATCGACGAGGTGCACGCGGTCGGCATGTACGGCCCGCGCGGCGGCGGCGTGGCCGAACGCGAGGGGCTGATGGACCGCATCACCCTGATCGAAGGGACGCTGGGCAAGGCGTTCGGTGTCATGGGTGGCTATATCACCGGCTCGGCGGCGCTGATCGACTTTATCCGCTCGTTCTCCAGCGGGTTCATCTTCACCACGGCGCTGCCGCCCGCACTGGCTGCGGGTGCGCTGGCTTCGATCCGGCATCTCAAGGAAAGCCAGTGGGAGCGGGCTCGGCAGAAGCAGCAGGTCGCCAAGCTGCGCGCCCGGCTGGACGCCATGGGCATTCCGCATCTGCCGAACCCCAGCCACATCGTGCCGGTGATGGTGAAGGATCCGGTGAAGTGCAAGATGATCTCGGACGTTCTGCTGGACAACCACGGCGTCTATGTCCAGCCGATCAACTATCCCACGGTTCCCAAGGGCACCGAGCGGCTGCGCTTTACCCCCGGCCCCGGACACAGCGACGAGGATATCGACCACCTGGTCGGCGCCCTTCACGCGCTGTGGAAGCATTGCGCCCTGGCACGCGCGGTGGCCTGAGGACCCAGGTCCGCGGTCGCGCGCGACAAAGTGTCTTTGCCGAGAGCGCGCGTCTGGCCTATGTCCTTGGCCATCAAAGTTCCATCCGGAGGAAATAGATGAAGTTCGCATTTGTCGTCGCCGCGCTTGCCGCGCTGCCCGCCACGGCCACCCTTGCACAGGATGGCGATGCCGAGGCTGGCAAGGATCTGTTCAAGCGCTGCTCCTCCTGCCACGTGATCGCCAATGGCGACGAGGTGATCGATGGTCGTGGGAAGACCGGCCCGAACCTCTACGGCATTGCAGGCCGCCAGGCGGGCACCGTCGAAGGTTTCAACTACGGTGACAGCCTGGTCGCCGCGGGCGAAGCCGGGCTGGAATGGAACGAAGAGGATTTCGCCACCTACACCGCAGACCCGCGCAAATTCCTCCAGGAATACCTGGACGACAGCAAGGCGCGCTCGAAGATGAGCTTCCGCCTGAAGGATGGCGCCTCGGACCTGTGGGCCTATCTGGTCAGCGTCGGCCCCGAGGCCGAGTGACCTCTACCGGTCGGCCGTGACCCTTACCCGCATCACCAGACGCCGGCACCTGCACCTGTTGGGCGCCGGCGTTCTTGCAATGACCGCCGCGCCGGTGCGGGCGGGCGATCCGCCGGTCGAGGTGCGGATGCTGAACCGCGACCCCGACGACCGCAGCCGCCAGATGGTCTTTGCACCTGACCTGATCCAGGTGCCGCCGGGAACCACGGTGCGCTTTCTGCCCGTCGACCGCGGGCACAATACCGCATCGACCAAGGGGATGCTGCCCGAGGGGGCCGAGGCATGGCAAAGCAGCCTGAACGCGCCCTATGACGTCACCCTGACCGTCGAAGGGACCTATGGCTATCACTGCACGCCGCATTTGAGCATGGGCATGGTGGGCCTGATCCTGGTCGGTGACGCTCGCGCCAACTTCCATGCTGCGCGCGAGGTTCGCCAGCGCGGTCGCGCCGCAGACCGTTATGCCGAACTCTTCGCCCGCGCCGAGGCCCTTCTGGAAATGCCCGCCACCGACTGACAGGACTGTCACCACCGGCAGCCCACGACCATTGATCCGGCATCTTCTGGCAACTATAGGCGGGGCCGGAGGCAGACCTCATGAACATCGTCAAAGACCGCAGCGACCGCGCCGCTGAACCGGCGGCCGGATCGGCCCCGGCTCGGGGGTGGGGGCATCACGTGCGCGCCACGCTGAAGATCGGCGCTCCGCTGATCGCCGCGCAGCTGACGCAGCAGGCGATCCAGGTCACCGACACGGTGATGCTGGGCTGGCTCAGCGCCGAGGCGCTGGCGGCGGGCGTTCTGGCCTCCACGCTGTTTTTCGTGGGTTTCATCGCCGGCACCGGCTTTGCCTATGCGGTGATGCCGCTGGCGGCTTCGGCCGCAGGAGCGGATGACGTGCGCGGTGTGCGCCGGGTAGTGCGCATGGGACTATGGGTCGGGGCGCTGGTGGTCAGCGTGCTGATGGTACCGCTGTGGTTCGGCGGACCGATCCTCAGCCTGACAGGCCAGGACCCGGAACTGGTGGCCATGGCCGTGCAGTACCTGGGCGTGGCGCAATGGGCGCTTTACCCCGCCGTCGCAGTGATGGTGCTGCGGTCCTTCCTGTCCGCGCTGGAGCGGACGCAGGTGGTGATGTGGGCCACGCTGGCGGGCGCCGGCCTGAACGTCTTGCTGAACTGGATGCTTATCTTCGGCAACTGGGGCGCGCCTGCGCTGGGCATCCGGGGCGCGGCCATCGCCACCCTCGGCTCTCAGAGCCTGATCCTTCTGTTGCTGGTGGCCTATGTCCTGACACGGCCATACCTGAAGAAATACGAGCTTTTCGTTCGCTTTCTGCGCCCCGACTGGGACGCCTTCCGCGAGGTGCTTCGGCTGGGAGTGCCGATCAGCGCCACGATCCTGGCCGAGGTCGGCATGTTCTCTATCAGCTCGCTGCTGGTGGGGCGGCTGGGAACGGTGCCGCTGGCGGCCCATGGGATCGCGCTACAGATCACGTCTGTCGTGTTCATGATTCCGCTCAGCCTTGCCAGCGCCGGGACCGTACGCGTCGGCCGTGCACTGGGGCGGCGCGACCCGCAAAGCCTGGACCGGGCCGCCCGGACAGTGATGGCGATGTCGCTGGCGGTGGCCGTGTCTGGTGCGCTGGTCCTGTGGCTGATGCCCGCCCCCCTGATCCGTGCCTTCCTCGACGACGCCGAGCCTGAGCGGGCTGCGATCGTGGCGACGGGCACCGCGTTCCTTGCGGTGGCGGCGGTGTTCCAGGTGGTGGATACGATGCAGGTGATCTCGGTCGGATTGCTGCGCGGGCTGTCGGACACGCGGGTTCCGATGTGGATCGCGGTGGCCAGCTATTGGGGGCTGGGCCTTCCGGCGGCGTGGATCCTTGCGTTTCCGCTGGGCATGGGCGGTGTCGGCATATGGATCGGCCTGGCGCTGGGCCTGTCCGCCGCGGCGGTGATGCTGACCTGGCGGTTCGCGCAGCGCGACGGGCTGGGGCTGGTGCGCTACCCTGCGCGGGTGGAGCCCTAGGCCGCCAGGGCGCCGGTCAGGCGGCCGTTGGTGCTGCCGGTCAAGCGGACCTGCGCGATCTGCCCCTCGGGCGCGCCGCCGTCGACGTCCACCTCGGCAAAACCGGGGGTGCGGCCGCGGGTGGCATTCTCCATCAGTACCGGTTCGGTCCGGCCGGTCATCGCCGAAAGATGGCGGACAACCTGCTTGTCCCCCAGCGCCCGCAATCGTGCGGCACGCTCCTTGATCGCGGCCCCGTCCACGGCAGGCATGCGCGCTGCAGGCGTGCCCTGGCGCGGAGAGTAGGGGAACACGTGCAGCCAGGTCAGGCCGCAGTCCTCGACCAATCTCAGCGAGTTTTCGAACATCGCCTCGGTCTCGGTCGGGAAACCGGCAATGATGTCGGCGCCGAAGACGATGTCCGGGCGCAGGCGGCGGGCTTCCTCGCAGAAGCGGATGGCGTCGTCGCGCAGATGCCGGCGCTTCATCCGCTTCAGGATCATGTCGTCGCCCGCCTGAAGGCTCAGGTGCAGGTGCGGCATCAGGCGCGGCTGTCCGGCGATCGCCTCCATCAGCGCGGGATCGGCCTCGATCGAGTCGATCGAGGAGAGCCGCAGGCGCGGCAGGCCAGGTACCAGACGCAG
>JBFHFG010000210.1:0-5912 GCA_041583815.1 Halovulum sp. | reverse complement strand
GTACCGCGGCCAGACCCCCGATGACGGCGCGATCCCCAACCGTGACATGCCCACCCAGGGTGGCGGCATTGGCAAAGATGCCTCCGTCGCCGACGATGCAGTCATGGCCGACGTGGACATGGTTCATGAACAGGTTGCCCGAGCCGACGCGGGTCACGCCGCCACCGCCCACAGTTCCGGGGTTCATGGTGACATATTCGCGGATCGTGTTCTCGTCGCCGATCTCCAGCAGCGTCCGCTCGCCCTTGTATTTCAAGTCTTGCGGCCGCTGCCCAAGCGAAGCGAACGGGAAGATGATGTTGCGCGCGCCGATGACCGTGTGGCCGTCGATGGAGACGTGCGACTTCACTTCGGTCCCCTCGCCGATGGTGACGTCGTCGCCGATTACGCTGTAGGGCCCGACGTGGACACCCGCGCCGATGGTGGCGCCGTCGGCGATGATCGCCGTGGGATGGACCTGCGCTGAAGGATCGATGGCCATGACCTCAGGCCTCCGCCTCGGGTCGCTGGATCATCGCCATGAACTCGGCCTCGGCGGCAATTTCCTCGCCCACACGGGCGACGCCATTGAACTTCCAGACCTTGGCGCCCTTGCGGATGACGTTGACGTGCAGTTCCAGCTGGTCGCCCGGTTCGACCACGCGACGGAAGCGCGCCTTGTCGATGCCCATGAAATAGACCAGCGCGCCACTGTCGTTCAGATCGGTGGACCAGGACACCAGCGCGGTGGCGGACTGCGCCATCGCCTCGATGATGATCACGCCCGGCAGAACCGGCTTGGTCGGGAAGTGCCCGGGGAAGAACGGCTCGTTCGCGGTGACGTTCTTGATGCCGATCGCGCTTTCCGAATTCACCATGTTGATCACACGGTCGATGTAGAGAAACGGGTACCGATGCGGAATCAGCCGCTTGATCAGATGAATGTCTGCCTGGCCAAGCTGCGGGTCTACGGCTGTGTATCCCATGGTCGTCCTACTCCTCGTCGCCCGGTAGATCGCTGTCGGGCGTCTCTGCGCCGGCATCCGGATCTTGCTGCTGTTCGTCCTCTAACGCTGCGTCCAAGCGTTTAATCGCCTCGTCGGTGATGTTCAAATCCTGTTTTGCGATCAGCACAGAGCGCTGCTCGACGATCGCGACGGCCCCGGTCTGTTCGAGGATCTCGAGCAGCACCGGCCCCGCGCGCCGGAAAAAGTCCCGGCGCCGGGTCTCGGCCCGCTGGTTCAGCAGCGCGGCCTTTTCTTCCTGCTCGCGGCGGGTGGCCACGACCTTCTCGTCGAACGCATCGGCCAGGCGGCGGAAGGCTGCCGGGTCCATCTCGTTGCGGCGTTCGGTCAACGCACGCTCTTCGGCCTCGAACTGGGCGTCCAGCCGCTCGCCCTCGGCCCGCAACTCGTCGGCCTCGGCCTCGTTGCGGGCGATGATCTGCTGGCCGTATTCAGACCCGGCGAACAGCCGGTCCTGATCCAGGATCAGGAACGCCGGCGGCTGCCCGGCTTCGCGCGCGATGGGGAACGATCCCTCCTGAGACAGGGCCCCGGTGGCTGGCAGCAGGACGGCCAGCAGCGCGAGAACGAGCCGCCAAGCCGTCATGCTCAGAACCGGGTGTCGATGGTGACCCGGAAGAACTCTGTCTCGTCGAAGGATTCCTTGACGATCGGCCGGGCGAAGTTGAACCGCAGCGGGCCGATCGCGGTATCCCAGAACAGCGACACGCCTGCCGAGCTGCGCAGGTTGAACCCATCGTCGATAGTACCCGACGCCCCCGACGTATCGTACAGCGACCAGAGCGAGCCGACGTCGGTGAACACGCCACCGTAGACGCCCAGATCGGGCGGAAGTCCGATCGGGAACGTCGCCTCGAACCGGGCGACGGCGTACATGTTGCCGCCAAGCGAGTCGTTCACATCCTCGGTGCCGCCGGTCCCGCCACAGGCAGAACAGACGTCACGCGGGCCGATGCCGCCGCGTTCGAACCCGCGGAAGCTGTCGCCGCCCAGGACGAAACGGTCAATGAAGCGCGACTGGTCGTTGAACGAAACCAGCGCCCCGCCTTCGACCTCGGCGCTGAGCACGACCTCTTCCTCGAACAGGCTGGTGTAGGCACGGGCAGAGGCGACGGTTTTGGAATACTGCGGCCCACCACCGAGGCCCGAGAAATCCTGGTCCAGGCTGAAGATGAAGCCAGCGGTCGGATCGATTGGCGAATTCCGCTTGTCCAGCGTGTAGGTCAGGCCAACGCCGGTGCTGAACTCTTCGCCCGCTTCGCGCTTCAGGATTGGCGAGACGTTGCTGTCGACGACGTCGATCTCGTCCTGAGACAGCCGCACACGCAGCGACAGGCGCGAATCCTCGGTCAGCGGGAAACCGATGAAGGGCTGGATGCCGGCCCGCGTCGTGTTGATCGAGGATTCATCGTATTCGTACTGGCGGTAATAGGCCGTGAAGCCCGCCGACAGGTCCTGGTCGAACACCTTCGGCTCGACGAAGCGGAAGCTGACGACGTTGCTCTCCGACCCCGAGGCCAGTTCAAGCGACACCGTCTGACCGCGACCAAGGAAGTTACGTTCCGTCAGCGAGATGGTCCCGGTGATCCCCTCGGACGAACCGTAGGCGGCACCGAAGGTCAGCGAGCCGGTGGCCCGTTCCTCGACATCCACGGTGATGATTGCACGGCCCGGCGCAGAGCCCTCACGTACGCGCACGTCTACCTTGTCGAAATAGCCAAGAGCCAGCAGACGCTGCTCGGCCTCGCGCAATTCGCGGGCGTTGAAGGCATCGCCCTCGACCACGCGGAACTCGCGGCGGATGACGCGGTCGACGGTCTCGCGGTTGCCGCGGATGTCGATACGCTCGATGAAGACGCGCGGGCCTTCGATCAGTTCGAAGTCGATGTTCACGCGATTGCGCGCGCGGTCACGGGTGATACGCGGAGTCACCTCGACGAAGGCAAAACCCTTCTGACCGGCAAGATAGGCCATCCGCTCGATGATGCGGTCCATCTTCTTGGCAGAATAGGTCTCGCCCGGGCGTACGTTGATCAGGGCCGCGAACTCGGCCTCGTCCAGGCCGGGGGCGAACACGTTGACGCCCATTTCGCCGAAGGCCCATTTCTCGCCCTCGTCGACGCGGAAGGACAGGAAGAAGGCGTCGCGCTCGCGCGCGAACTCGGCCGAGGCGGCGGTGACCTGGAAGTCGATGTAGCCACGGTCCAGGTAGAATTCGCGCAGCTGCTGCTTGTCCAGCTCCAGCCGTTCCTGGTTGTAGGTATCGTTGGTGAACAGCCAGCTGAGAATGCCGGCCTGCCCCGTCTCGATCACGCGGCGCAGGCGGCGGTCGGAATAGGTCTCGTTCCCGACAAAGCTGATGCGCTGAACCTCGGTTATGGCGCCTTCGCGGATTTCGTAGACCAGGTTGACCCGGTTGTCGTCCAGACGGATGATCTTGGGCACGACGGTCGCGTTGATGCGGCCCGACTGGGCGTAAAGTTCCTGGATCGCCTGGGCGTCCGCCTCGGCCTTGGCACGAGAGAACGCCTGCCGGGTCTGCAACGACACGACACTGCCGATCATGTCATCGTCGAGCTTGCGGTTGCCTTCGAAGTTGATGAAGTTGATCGTCGGGTTCTCGACCACCTCGATCACGATGCGGCCGCCGGACGGTGTGACCGACACATCCTCGAACAGGCCGGTATCGAACAGGCGCTGCAACGCCGCGTTCAGATCGGCCGAGTCGGCGACCGAACCCTGCTCCAGCCCCGAGAACACGCGGATCGTCGCATCCTCGACACGCTGGTTGCCCTCGACCACGATCTGGTTGACCCGCACGCTTTGCGCCTGCGCCACCGGTGCCGTGCTGGCGACAAGCAGCGCGACGCCCGCCGCGAAACCGGTTACACGCCTGCGACCCGAAACGTGGCCCGAAACCCGGCCCGAACCTTGGACTGCTGCCCGCCCCATCATCTTGCCTCTGCCCCTGTTTACCACCTGTTGAAGCGCGCTGATCAACTGACCAGCAACCGCATCAGATCGTTATATGTTGCGAATAGCATGAGCAACAGCACCATAGCTAGTCCAAGAGACATCGCAACACGCAGAACCGACTCTGCCGGTGGCCGCCCTGCAATGGCCTCGTAGCCGAACATCAGCAGGTGCCCGCCATCCAGTACCGGGATCGGGAACAGGTTCAGCATTCCCACCGCCGTCGAGATCACCGCGATCAGGGTGATCAGGTTGCCTGCCCCCTGCGCCGCGCTGGCGCCCGAGATCTGGGCGATTCCCAGCGGCCCCTGCAGGTTGTCGGCGCTCAGATTGCCGACGATGATGTGCCGGATGCCGGTCAGCGAGAGAGTGATGATCTCCCACACACGGTTGGCGCCGATGGCAACTGCGCCCCAGGGCGTCGGTGTCACCGTCATCGGATAGATCAGGACATCGCCGCCGACGCCGATCATCACCCGCGTCTCGACGGTGCCGTCGGGATTGACACGCTCGACCTCGCGCGGGGTGATCGGCAGGGTCAGCACCTGGTCGTCACGCACCACCTCGAGCGCCAGTTCCTGCCCGCCTGAGCCCATCACCGCATTGCGCAGATCGCTGAACGAGTTCAGCGCCTCGCCCCCGGCCGAGCGGATATAATCGCCCGGTTTCAACCCGGCATTCGCGGCGGCCGACAGCGGCTCGACGCCCTGCACGAGCGGCGGCAGCGGGAACGGTGCCGTCAGGCTGAGCGTGCGACCGTCGCGTTCAATCAGCAGATCGACCGGGCCTGCGTTCTCCATCCCGTTGGCGGCTTCGTAAAGCTCGCCGAAATCGGCCACGGGCTGGCCGTTGAATTCAAGGATCAGATCGCCGCGGCGCAGATCACTGGTCTGCTCGCCCGGCAGCGCCGTGACATCGCCGACCCGCGCCCCTTCGGCGGGAATCCCCACCCACAACGCGACCAGGCCGAACACCAGGATCGACAGGATGAAGTTGGCTACAGGTCCCGCCGCCACGGTCAGCGCGCGTTTCCAGACCGGTGCACCGTGAAAGCTGTGGGCGCGTTCCTCGTCGCTCAGCTGCGCCAGCCGGTCGGGATCGGCCCGCGACGAGCCGTCGGAATCGCCGACGAACTTGACGAATCCGCCAAGGGGCAGCGCCGCGACCTGCCAACGTGTACCGCGCCGGTCCACCCACGAGCCCAACTTGGGGCCGAAGCCCATCGAGAACACTTCGGCGCGGATCCCGCACCAGCGCCCGACGATGTAATGTCCATACTCGTGAACGAAAACCACGACGCCCAGCACCACCACGAAGGCGATCAGGGACGAGAGGAAACCGCCGACGACCGGAAGGTCCGAAATGAATTCCATGACAAGAAACCTGCTTTGCTTCCGGTGCGCCGGGATCAGACGTTGCGTTGAACCCACAACCGGCCGAATTCCCGCGCTTTCCGGTCATACCCCATGACGTCCTGCAAGGAAATGCCCGCCGTGGCCGATGCGGCATCCGCCCCCAGCGCGTCCAGCGCGTCGGCCACCAGCCGGGCCATGTCGAGGAACCCGATGCGCCGATCGAGAAAGGCATCCAGCGCGGTTTCCTTGGCGGCGTTGAACACCGCGCCGGTCAATCCACCCGCGGCCATCACCTGCCGCGCCAGCGTCAACGCCGGAAAGCGCGCCGGGTCCTCGGGTTCGAAATCCAGTCGGGCCAGCGCCGCGAAATCCAGCCGTTCCACCGGCAGCGGCGCGCGGTCTGTATAGTTCAGCGCATAGCCAATCGCCCCGCGCATGTCCGACGGGCCCAGTTGCGCCATGATCGACCCGTCGGTGAAGCCGACCATGGAATGAATGATCGATTGCGGATGCACGACGACCTCGACCCGGTCAGGCGCGACGTCGAACAGCACCTGCGCCTCGATCATCTCCAGCGCCT
>JBFHFG010000209.1:0-5933 GCA_041583815.1 Halovulum sp. | reverse complement strand
GCGCATGGCGCGCTGCACGGTCTGATGCGGGTGCGCGGGTTCACCCAGGACGACGCGCATATCTTCTGTGCCGAGGACCAGATCGAGGCGGAATGCGCGGGCTTCATCGACCTGCTGTCCAGCATCTACGCCGATCTCGGCTTCACCAAGTTCGACATCAAGTTCTCGACCCGGCCCGAAGTCCGCGTCGGTTCGGACGAGGTCTGGGACAAGGCCGAGGCGGCGCTGGAAAAGGCGATCCTCGCAGTGCGCAACGACTATGAACTCGACCCCGGCGAGGGCGCGTTCTACGGGCCGAAGCTGGATTTCAAGCTGACCGACGCCATTGGGCGCGAATGGCAGTGCGGCACCTTCCAGGCCGACTTCAACCTGCCCGAGCGTCTGGATGCGGAATACGTGGGCGAGGACGGTGCCAAGCACCGCCCCGTCATGCTGCACCGCGCGATCCTGGGCAGTTTCGAGCGCTTCCTCGGTATCCTGATCGAGAACTACTCGGGCAAGTTCCCATTGTGGCTGGCGCCGCGGCAGGTGGTCGTCGCCTCGATCGTGTCCGATGCCGACCCGTATGTGCACGAAGTCGTCAAGACCCTGCGCGCCGCGGGCCTGCGCGCCGAGGCCGACGTCCGCAACGAGAAGATCAACTACAAGGTCCGCGAGCACTCGGTCGGCAAGGTTCCGGTGATTCTGGCCATCGGCATGAAAGAGGTCGAGGAGCGCACCGTTTCCATGCGGCGTCTTGGCGACAAGGGATCGCGCGTTGCCGGACTCGACGACATCGTCGCCGAACTGGTCGACGAGGCGACGCCGCCGGACCTGCGCAAGTAAGCGCTTCCATCTGCTACGGACGGGCGGCGGCAGCCGCCCGTACCGCTTTCGGGGCCTGCGCCCGTTGCCGAATTGGCCGGGCCTTACTGGCCGGTGGTCACATCCTCGACCGCTTCTTCGGCGTCCTCGGCGGCTTCTTCCGCGTTCTCGACAGCCTCTTCAACGGCTTCGCCCGCGGCTTCGGCGGCTTCCCCGGCCTCTTCGCTCATGCTTTCGCTCTCTTCGACCATGTCGTCCCTGCCGCCGCCGCTGAACCAGAAGACAGCCAGCGCAATGACGATGATCGCGGCCACGATGGTTGCTACGCGCATGCGTTTTCTCCCCCATGTGCGGGGCCGGGCGCATATGCGGCCGGTCCCCGTGCGCAGGATACCACGCGGCACCGACACGCTCGCACGGGTTTTCTCAAACCCCTTTAACGTGCCCGTTTTTTCGCCTATATTACGCGCCGGGCGCTAACGGGCGCCCATCGTCATTTTGAACGCAAACAATCGAAGGATTCTCAGGCCATAGCCCGCAGACCGCACCACGCCCCGCCGACCCGTGACGACGGACCCCGAGTCAACCGCCGCATCCGCGCAACCGAGATTCGCCTGATCGGCGCCGAGGGCGAAAACATCGGGGTGGTTACCCCTGCCCGTGCCCTGGAACTCGCAGAGGAGGCCGGTCTCGATCTTGTCGAGATTTCGCCGAACGCGAAGCCGCCCGTCTGCAAGATCATGGACTTCGGCAAGTTCAAGTATGAACAGCAGAAGAAAGAGTCCGAGGCGCGCAAGAAGCAGAAGGTGATCGAGGTCAAGGAAGTCAAGTTCCGGCCCAACACCGACACGCATGACTACGACGTCAAGATGCGCAATGTCACCCGCTTCCTGGAAGGCGGGGACAAGGTGAAGGTCACGCTGCGCTTCCGCGGTCGCGAGATGGCACACCAGGATCTTGGCCGCCGCCTTCTGGAACGGGTCGCCGATGACACCCAGGAACTGGGCAAGATCGAGGCGATGCCGAAGATGGAGGGGCGGCAGATGGTAATGATCATCAATCCGCTCAAGCACTGAGATTACAGGCGGGCCACCGGCCCGATCGAACCCCATGGCCCGCCTGAAAACATTCGGACATTTCCTGCAATACGCGGCCCTGCGAGGCGTTCTCGCCGCGCTGTCGCTTGGGCCCCGCCGGTTCCGACCGCGGGTCGAGGCATGGCTGGGCCGGCGCGTGATCCTGAACGTGCCAGGCCTGCGCCGCCGCATCACCGACAACCTGGCGCTGGTCTATCCCGACATGGCCACGCCCGAGCGTGACCGCCTGCTGCGCGATATTGCGGGCGGCATCGCACGCAACATGATCGGCCTGTTCGACAACGCGCACCTGATCACCACCGCCGAAAGCCGGATCGAGGTTCCCGACGGTCCGGCGCTCGACGCGATCCTGCAGGCCCGGGCACAGGGGCGCGGGATCCTGTTCGTTTCCGCCCATTACGGCCCGTTCGACGCCGGGCGTATCGGCCTGCGCACCCGCGGGGTCGAGGTCGGCGCGCTGTATCGCACCCAGAACAATCCCTGGTTCAACCGGTTCATGATCGACCGACTGGGCCGCGCGGGCCAGCCGATGGTGCCGCGCGGGCGATCCGGGCTGCGCACGCTGATCCGGCACCTGCGCGCGGGCGGGGCGATGGTGATCCTGATCGACCAGAAGGCAGCGGGCGAACCGCTGGACTTCCTCGGCCACCCGGCGATGACCTCGATCGACGCGGCAGAGCTGGCGCTGCGCCACGACCTGCTGCTGATGAGCGGCGTGACGCGCCGCGTCGGAGACGACCGCTACCGGCTGGAATTCGAGGGCCCGGTGCCGCACACGGACGCGGTGCAGATGACGCGGACGCTGAACGACATGCTGTCAGCACAGATCCGGCGCGACCCGGCGAACTGGTACTGGCTGCACCGCCGCTGGGCGCAGCCAAAAGGCACCGGCCGGGGCTGACCCCGCCCTACTCGGTACGCGCCGCCGCCAGGATCTGCCCCGCCTCGCCACGCTGCACCAGCACCGCGGCCGGTCCGGTGACATTGTTGACCCTGATCGTCTGCGGCTCGCGCCCGTCCCAGCGCGCGATATCGGTCAGCGCCGTCACCACGTTGGTATAGATAATCGTGCGGCCAGCATTCTCGCCGCGCTCGATCTCGACCTCGGCCTTCGGGAGGAACTGCGCCAGGCGCACGTTCGCGGTCATGCCCGCATCCCCCACCGGCGTCAGTTCGACGACCAGCGCATCGCCCTCGCGACGCAGGACGACATCCGCAACGTCGTCGGCGGCAGCATGGGCATCGATCCGCGCCAGCACGTCGTCGCGGTCAGAGCCAACCAGGCTGTCGATCCCCTCGACCACGATCTCGGGGGTGAAACTGCCGCGCAGCTTGCGGCCGATGTACTCGCGGTTGACGCGCGGCGCATAGGTCCGCTGCCGCTGGGTGCTCTCGGCGCTGGCCAGGGTATCCTCCCAGCCCAGGTAATCCCAATAGTCCACGTGGAAGGACAGGGCGATCACGTCGTCGCGCGTCGCCAGCTCGCTCAGCAGCCGGTCGGCGGGCGGACAGCTCGAACACCCCTGCGAGGTGAACAGCTCCACCACCACGGGATCATCAGCGCGCGCGGCCCCTGCCCCAAGCGCTGCTGCGGCACCGGTCACGGCCAGCCCGGTAAGAATTCTGACGTAGTTACGCATATGTAGTCACTCCTGCCCCACCCAGATACGACGCCGGTCGTGCACACGCCAGTAAAGCCTCCGAGAGCGGGCAATTCGATGGCAGGGCGGAACCATTTTGCCCCGCCTGTCGTTATGGGATGTACCGCGCGAAGAAACGGTCAGCGTCAGGGGGGTCGCCGCGATGCCGTTACCACAGAGAAAGCCGCGCCGCACGGCGTCGGCGCAGCCCCGATGAATCGGGATCTGCACGATGCCGCACCCGCCCGATGGGAAACCGCACCGCGATGGGCTGTGATCGGGATCTTCCTGATCCTCGCCTTCGGTGCCGTGGCGCTGGCCCGCGACTTCCTGATGCCATTGACCCTGGGCATCCTCCTGTTCTTCGTGTTCTCGCCGCTCTGCCGGGGCATGGTGCGCCTGCGCGTGCCGCGCCCCATCGCCGCCGCGCTGATCACCGCTTCGCTGTTCGCCGGGCTGGTGATTGCCGCGGCCTCGCTGACGATGCCGATCAGCGATGCGCTCGACAGTGCGCCGCGCCTGTTCTTCCAGCTGGAATACAAGCTCGACAAGCTGCAAGGCTCGATGAAAGAGATCCAGGAAGCGGCCGAAAAGATCGACGAGATCTCGGAGGGCGGCGGCGATGACGGCGGCACCACGATCAAGGCCGAGACGGAATCCGAGGGCAAGCTGCTGACGCGCATCGCGCGTACCACGCCGCAATTGTTCGCGCAGCTCGCCTTCACCTTCGTGCTGCTCTATTTCATGCTGGCCTCGGGGCACCTGCTCTACAAGCGGATCGTGCAAAGCTTCTCGGCCATTTCCGACAAGCGCCAGGCGCTCGAAGCGATGTACGCGATCGAGGAAAGCCTGGGCAGCTACCTGGGCGCGATCACCCTGATCAACGCCTGCCTGGGCGTTTCGGTCGGGCTGGCGATGTGGGCTTGGGGGATGCCCGCGCCGGTGCTGTTCGGCATCTTTGCCTTCGCGGTGAATTTCGTGCCCTACCTTGGCGCGGTCGCGGGTGTCGCGCTTTCGACGCTGGTGGCGCTGGTCACCATGCCCGGCGTGTTCCAGCCGTTCCTCGTGGGCGCGACCTATTTCCTGCTGACCTCGACCGAGGGCCAGTTCGTGACGCCGTATTTCGTCTCGCGCCGGTTGCAGCTGAACACGGTCGTGGTGTTCGTGACCGTCGCCCTTTGGGCCTGGCTGTGGTCGGTCATGGGAATGATCGTCGCCGTGCCGATGCTGGTGGTGCTGCGGGTCCTCTGCTCCTACATCCCCGGCCTGCGCAGTTTCGGCAACTTTCTGGCAGGTGAGGATTACGAGCCCGGCGACTCGCCCCGCAAAGGCTCGGCCAACGCCGACGCGAACACTTAGCTTTCCGCCTAAACAATTTCTTGACTGACGTTCGCGTGCGGCAATACTAAGCCACATGGCTAAGCATGAGTCGCTTCTCGATCTGCACTTCACTGCGCTGGGCGATCCCACAAGGCGACAGATCCTGGCGCGGCTGGCACGTGGCCCCGCCACGGTCAGCGAGCTTGCAACGCCGCACGACATGGCCCTGCCCTCGTTCATGGGTCACCTGAGAAAGCTGGAACAGGCCGGGCTGATCGCCACGACCAAGACCGGGCGGGTGCGCACCTGCACCCTGGCACCCGACGCCTTCGCACCGGCGCAGGACTGGCTGTCCGAACAGCGGGCGCTGTGGAACGGCCGCCTCGACCGGTTGGACGACTACGTTACCAACCTGATGAAGGAGAGGGAGAATGAACCTGGACCCGAAGACCGATCTTGAACTGATCCGCACCATCGACGCGCCGCGCGCCCTGTTGTGGGAATGTTGGACCAGCCCCGAACACATCCCCCATTTCTTCGTTCCGAAACCGCACAGCGTGACCTCCTGCGAGATCGACCTGCGCGTGGGCGGCCGATTCAATACGACATTCAGGGTTGATGGCAACGACATGAAGAACGAGGGAGTCTATCTGGACATCGACCCCGGCACGAAACTGGTCTTCACCGACGCCTATACCGAAGGATGGAAGCCCGCGCCGGACCCGTTCATGACCGCCATCATCCTGTTCGAGGATGCCGAGGATGGTGCGACCCGCTACACCGCCATCGCGCGGCACCGCTCTGCCGAGGCGCGCAAGACGCACGAGGACATGGGCTTTTTCGACGGCTGGGGCACGGTCGTGGACCAGCTCGAAACCTATGCCAAGGGCCTGTCCCGCTGACGTGCCGGGCATCGCCCGTCGCAGCAGTGCGACCCGGGAATCAGGCCCGGAAGCAAGGTGCCCAATCCCGGCCCCAGAAGCGGCGAAACCGCCGTTAACGAAGTTTTAGGAATCAGTTCTCTTTAAATATCATATAGTTAAGGGGGTTTTCACTATGAAAACCCCCGATT
>JBFHFG010000208.1:0-5934 GCA_041583815.1 Halovulum sp. | reverse complement strand
GAATACTGGAACGAAGGTCAAGTCATCGTGCCAAGGGTCACGGCGGCCCTCTGACGTCGCCAATGGGGGTGGTGTCGAAAGGGTCCGTTGCGTTAGCCCCGTTTCGGCCGAGTAATGCTTGCGTGTCTTACGCTTGATGCCCTTGCCCAACTTGCCAGCGGCATCTTCCGATGTTCCGGATTTCTTGTTCATCTTCGCTCCATAATGGCTTCGATGAACCAAAAATCCTCCGTTGCTCAAACCCCTAAAGCTGTCCGGTAAGTGCTGACGGCAGACACCGCAGGGTCATGGGCTTCAAGACCTTCGATGAGGAGGATCTCGACCGGGCAGAGTCGTTCTTTCGCGCAAAAGGTCGACCGACCGAATGGATCGAACGCCCGCACCAGGGACGCACGCTTCTGACCTGGGACAACATGGGCATCCCGCTGGAGTTCTATCACAAGATGGACCGGGTGGAGCCGATCCACCAGAAATACGCGCTCTACCGCAGCGTGAAGCCGTTGCGGATCGACCATTTCAACTGCTTCACGTCCAATGTCGACGAAAGCAAGCGGCTTTGGGCAGCTTGGATGCAACGCAACGGCGGGGTGCACGACATGGCCTTTACGAATGGCACCGGCCCGCGCATGCATCACGTCGCTTTCTGGGTGCCGACGCCGCTGAACATCATAGATCTGCTCGACCTGATGGCGACCTCTGGCTATGTCGACAACATCGCGCGTGGCCCGGGGCGGCACGGCATCTCGAACGCGTTCGTCCTGTACATCCTCGATCCCGACGGCCACCGGATCGAGATCTACTGCTCGGATAACCAGACGGTCGATCCGGATCTGGAGCCCATCAAGTGGGACCTGAAGGACCCGCAGCGGCAGACCCTCTAGGGTGCGCCGGCCCCGCGCAGCTGGTTCGAGCATGGAACCAACTTCGTCGGCGTCGATCTGCGGGATTCGGACATGGCGGCAACGCCGATCATCGCGCCCTGATTGCGACGGGACAGGAACCCGGCATGCGATGACGGGTTCCAGTTTCAATTCCTCGAAGCGGCGGCCCACCACGCAAACCGCGCCCTGCAAGTTGGGGCCGCTCCCCGGGGTGCCGCCCGCGAAGTCCGCCCGGTTTACGAGAGGCAGAACACAGAGCTTTTCGCCATCGATGAAGGCGCGGTGAAAGTGCGTGGTTTCCTCTGGATGCGGTGTCGGGTTCAGGCGTGCGCCTCGCGCAGGCGGGCGGCTTTCTGCGCGCGCAGCTGTCGGTCGCGGCGCAGGGCCGAGACCCGATCCACGGCGACGGCGGCGAGCAGCACGGACCCGCGTACCACGTCGTAGACGAAGGGCGAGGCGTTCATCAGGTTCAGCCCGTTGTCGATCAGCACCAGGAACACCGCGCCGATGACACTTCCGACGATGGTGCCGGACCCGCCTGTCAGCTTGGTGCCGCCGAGGATCACTGCGGCGATCACGGTGAATTCGATGCCGATGCCGATCCCCGATTGCAGCCCGCCGACGCGGGCCAGCAGGATCAGCGCGGCGATGCCGGTGACGAAACCGCCGATGGCGTAGACCGCAACGGTCGTGCGCCCGATCGGCAGGTTCGTCTCGCGCGCCGAGCGCAGCGAGTTGCCGATGGCGCGCACGTGGACGCCGAACCGGGTCCGCGTCAGCGCGTAAAGCCCGAGGGCGAAGACCACTGCCAGCAGCAGGATCGGCACCGGCAGTCCCAACAGCTTGCCATTGCCCAGAAAGCCCATCTCGCGCGGGACGGGGATGTTCTGCGCGCCGGTCAGGTGGATCGCCGCGCCACGATAGATCGAATAGGTCGCCAGCGTCGTAATCAGCGGAGAGATTCCGAACCGTACGACAAGCAGCCCGTTCAGCGCCCCCAGTGCGGTCGCGGCAGACATCGCGGCGACAAAGGCCAGCGGGTAGGAGCCTGTCTCCATCATCAGCTGGGCGAACAGCGCCGAGGTGAAGAACAGGATCGCGCCGACCGAGATGTCGATGCCGCCCGACAGGATGATGAACGCCATGCCCACGGCCATGATCGCCGTCACGCTGGACTGCACGAGGATCGACTGGAAGTTCGACAGGGTCAGGAACGAGGGCGAGGCCAGCGATAGTATTGCACCCAGGACCAGGGTGGCGATGGCGATCGGCAGCCATTTCTGGCGGCTCAGGGCGCGGGTGAGCGTACTACCGGTCATGTCCTGCCTCCGGTCTCGGCGCTGGCGGCCAAAGAGATGATCCGCGCGGGGTCGAACTCTGCCCGGTCAAACCCGCCGACGATGCGGCCCTTGCGCATGACCACGATCCGGTGCGCGGTGTTGAGCAGTTCCGGCAGGTCGGATGAGATCAGCACCACGCCGGTGCCTGCTTCGGCCAGCGCGCCAATGTTGTTGTGAATATCGAACTTTGCGCCGATATCGACGCCCTTTGTCGGCTCGTCGAAGACCGCGACGCGCGGGGCGGTCGCGAGCCAGCGGCCCAGAAGGACTTTCTGCTGGTTGCCGCCCGAAAGATCGCCAACGGGGTTCTCGATGTGCGGGATGGCGATGTTCATGCGTTCGACCACCTTGCCCGCGGCCTGCCGTTCGCCCCGGAAACCGATGCCGCGCAACACGCGCCGAACGAACCGCGCCAGCGCGGCGGCCGAGAGGTTCTCGCGCACCGGGCGGTTCAGGAACAGGCCGTTCAGTCGCCGGTCCTCGGGCACATAACAAGCGCCAAGTCGTTTCATCGCAGCAACCGAGGGGCGCGAAACTTTCTGGCCGTGGACCAGTATCAGGCCCCTCGCGGGCCGCAGTCCGAATATTGCCTCGGCCAGTTCGGTGCGGCCCGCGCCCATTAGTCCGGCGATGCCAAGGATCTCGCCCTGACGGACAGTCAGAGAGACGTCGTGGAAATCCGCCGCTTCAAGCCCTTCGACGCGCAATGCTTCTTCGCTTTGGGGCGGGGGCAGTTCCAGCCGTGCGGCACCCACACTGCGGCCGACCATCAGTTCTTCCAGCCGAGACTGTGAGACATCGGCCAGCCGTCCTGCATCGACCTGCGCGCCATCCCGCAGGACGACGTAGCTGTCGCAGACCCGAAAAATCTCTTCCATGAAATGCGAGATGAAGACGATTGCCAGTCCCCGCGCTTTCAGACGTTCGAGGATCTCGAACAGTTTCTCGCGTTCCACGGCGGTCAGCGAGGTCGTCGGCTCGTCCAGGATCAGCACCCGGTCGGTGGTCAGCAGCGCCTTGCCGATTTCGACCAGTTGCTGCCGGCCCGCCCCCAGCGTCTCGACCGCCGCGCGCGGGTCGATGTCCATGCCCAGGAAGGCCAGCTGCTCGCGCGCGATGCGGTCTGCCTCGGCCCAGTCGATGCGCGCGGGGTGGCCGGGCAGCCGGTTGATGCAGATATTCTCGGCGACGCTGAGCGTCTGGAACAGGCTGAGTTCCTGATGCACCGCCGAAACGCCGTGCGCCTCGGCGTCGAGCCGCGCGACCGGCTGGCCGTCGATCCGGATCTCGCCGCCGCTGGGTGTCAGCAGGCCGCAGAGCATGTTCTTGGTGGTGGACTTGCCCGCGCCGTTCTCGCCGACCAGGGCCAGCACCTCGCCGGGGCGCAGATCGAAGGTGACACCATCGACCACGGTGCGCCCGGCGAAGGCTTTCGACAGGCCGTGTGCCGACAGGACGGGCGGGGCCTCGATGTCTGCATGCTGCATCATGCCCTCCGCCGTGTCAGGGCCTGCGAGGCCCAGGTGCCGACGAAGATCAGCACGCCCTGGACGATCAACTGGTCATAGAACGGGATGCCCATCAGGTTCAGCCCGTTGATCAGCACCGCCAGCAGGGCGACGCCCAGCAGCGTGCGCGGGATAGAGCCTTCGCCGCCGGTCATCGTCGTGCCGCCGAGGACCACCGCGCCGATGATCATCAGCAGAAGCGTGTCACCGACACCGGGGATGGCGTTGCCGAGGTTGGCGATCGAGATGAACCCGGCCAGCCCGCCCAGCACGCCCGAGACGAAATAGACGCTGAAGGTGATGCGCCCGACCGCTATGCCGGTGAACCGCGCCGCGGCGGGGTTGGAGCCGGTCAGCATCACCTCGCGCCCCCAGCCCGTCGCCGACAGCGCCCACGCGGCCAGCGCCACGACAGCGAGTGCCACAAGCGTGACCGCGGGGATACCGCCCCACGCCATGAAACCGAAGTCGAGCAGCCAGAACGGCGTGCCCTTTACCGCCACTCCCTGCGAGAGGATGAAGGCAAGGCCGCGCGCGATCAACTGCGTGCCCATTGTGGTGATGAAGGGCGACAGGCCGAACCCGCCGATCAGCACGCCGTTGAGCGCGCCAAAGCCCGCGCCGGTGCCGAGCGCCGCTATCACGCCGAGCGGCACGCTGTCCGTTGCCGCCATGACCACGCCCGAGACCACCGCGCTGGCCGATATCACCGTGGCGATCGACAGGTCGATGCCACCGGCAAGAAAGACGAAAGTCATGCCCACGGCTGCGATCAGCACCACGGCATTGGCGGCCAGCATCGCCTCGATGTTGCCGGCGGTCAGGAAAAAGGGAGAGGCCAGCGAGAACGCCGTCACCAGCGCGGCCACCAGCGGAACGGCGGGAAAGCGCCGCGCCGCGTCCAGGGTTCGGGTCAGCATCACGTCACCTGCGGTTGGCGCCGCGCCCCGAGGCTTGCCAGGGGGCGCGGCTTGGGATCACTTCGCGCCCCAGATGGCGTCCTTGTGGGCCTCGATATCCTCGTGGCTGTAGAACCGGCCCGAGATGACGTTGGTGCGTTCGACCTCGTTTCCGGCGATCAGCTCGGCGGCCAGCGCGACGGCGGTGCGGCCGGTGGTATCGAGATCCATCACCACGATGCCGTCGGCATTGCCCGCCGCGACCGCCTGGTAGCCGTCGTTCGAGCCGTTGATCCCGGTCACCACGACATGCCCGGCCTGATCCACCGGCACCAGCTTGTCCATGTCCCGCAGCACGGTCTCGACCGCCGGAATATGGGTGTCGGTCGCTGCGAAGACGCCGTGGATGTCCGGATTGGCCTGGAAGGCGTTCTGCGTGCCGGACAGTGCGCGGGCGCTGTCCCAGTCGGTCGGCACCTCGATGATCTTCAGGTTCGGCAGCTTGGCCATCGCCTCGCGCCAGCCCTTCTGCCGGTCGATGCCGTTCTGGTCGTTCAGCGCGCCGATCAGCTCGACCACGGTGATCTCGCCGTCGACCTCGGCCAAGGCCTCGGCCATGTACTCGCCCGCCGCGCGGCCATCGAAGATCGAATCCGGGCCGACGAAAGCGGCGACCACGCGGCTGTCCGGCAGATCGCGGTCATAGGCGATGACCGGGATGCCGGCCCGCTGGGCGGCGATCAGGGCGCGTTCGATGGTGTTCTGGTCCACGGCGCAGACCAGGATCGCGTCGACCTGCTGGGTGATCAGCGTCTGGATCTGCGCGTTCTGCTGCTGCGCGTCGCCGTCCGCGACGACCTCGATCAGTTCGAAGCCGCGATCGGCGGCCTCGGCCTTGATCGCGTCGTTCACACCGACCCGACTTTCGAACAACTGGTCGACCGACAGGCCAAGCTTGATCTTGTCGTCCTGGGCAAAGGCGGCGCTAGCCAGCAGCATCGCGGCTGCGGTTATGGTTCCGAAAATGGTCTTCATGTATATCCTCCCTGGATTGCTATTGTTGCAGCGCGCGGCCGGAAATGCGGTCGCGCGGTTGCCTGGCTGGGGCAGGGCGCAGGAGCCGTTCCCGTCTCCCCCCTGCCTTGACGCTGCCCGCCGCTATGCGCCGCGCAGCAGGATCTTTCCGGGCCGCCCGCCTGCCTGCATCAGGCGCAGCGCGTCGCCCGCCTGTGCCAGCGGGAACTCGGCGGCGATCAACGCGTCGAAATCAGTCGCGCCCGCCTCGATCACCTGGACGGCCTCCTCG
>JBFHFG010000207.1:0-5949 GCA_041583815.1 Halovulum sp. | reverse complement strand
TTGCGCTCTCCGGACACCGGATACGCCGCGATCCGGTCCGCCAGCAGGTCCGCCAGCGTGCGCCCTGAACGCGATAGTAATTGGGCCACCAGCAGCCAGGGGATCATGCCGCTGTCGCAATACATGAAGTCCCGGAAATAGTGATGCGCCGACATCTCGCCGCCATAGACCGCGCCCGAGGCCCGCATCGCCGCCTTCATGTAGCTGTGCCCGGTCCGCGCCATCACCCCCTGCCCGCCCTGCGCACCCAGCACGTCGCGGGTGTTCAGCACCACGCGCGGGTCATAGACGATGGCCTGCCCCGGCGCATCGCGCAGCATCGCCTCGGCCAGCAGACCCACGAGGTAGGCGCCGTCGATAAACCGTCCCGCCTGGTCGAAGAAGAAGCAGCGGTCGAAATCCCCATCCCAGGCGACGCCTAAGTCGGCGCCCGCGGCACGCACCGCCTCGCCGGTTACCGGCTGGTTCGCGGGCAGCAGCGGGTTCGGCACGCCGTTGGGAAAGGCCGGGTCGGGATCGTGATGCATCCGCTCGAACTTCAGCGGCGCACCGGAAGCCGAAAGCGCTTCGGCAATGGCGTCAAACGTGGGACCGGCCGCGCCATTCCCTGCGTTGACAAGGATCTTCATCGGCGCCAGCGATCCCGGATCGACAAAGGACAGCACCCGCGCGACATAGGCATCCCGCGGCGACACCGTGCGCCTGCGCCCCCGCGCGGTGGCGACCGACGGCAGGCGGCCCGGCAGCACCGAAAGCGCTTCGATCGCGGCCAGGCCGGTCTCGCGGCTCAGTGGCCGAGCCCCCTCGCGCACCAGTTTCAGCCCATTGTCACCCGGCGGATTGTGGGACGCGGTGACCATCAGCCCGCCACCGGCTCTGAAGTGATCGGTGGCGAAATAGACCTCCTCGGTCCCGCACAGCCCGAGATCGAGCACATCAGAGCCGCCGTCCATAAGCCCCTCGGCCAGGGCGTCGGCAAGTTCGGGGGAACTGTCGCGCGGGTCGCGGCCCACGACGACCGGACGCGCGCCGGCGATCTCGCGCGCGAAGGCATGCCCTACGCGGCGCATCAGCTCGGCATCGAGCGTGTCACCGACCCGGCCGCGCAGGTCGTAAGCCTTGAAGGCAGTGTTCATGCCGCGCCCCCCGCCAGATGGTGCAAGGGTGGCAGGCCGGGGCCTCCGGCGGGGATATTTGGAGAAAGTGGAAGGACGGGCGCCCGACACCGGCTGTCGCGGCGCCGGGTCATGCAAGCGCCCTCCGGCAGGCGGTCAGGATCGCCTCGACCGATTGATCGATCGGGATCCGCGCGGCCAGTTCGTCTGCGGCCGGGGGTTCGAGCGTGGCGAACTGGCTGTCGAGCAGGCTTTCGGGCATGAAATGGCCGCTGCGCGCCTGCATCCGGCCGCCGATCAGCGCGCGGTCACCGTCGAGATGCAGAAAGTAGACGGGTGCGCCAGCGGCGGCGGCAAGGCGTTCGCGATAGGCGCGGCGCAGCGCCGAACAGGCGGCAAAGACCGGACCGGGCGTTTCGGCCATGGCGCGGCCGATGGCGTCCAGCCAGGGCCAGCGGTCCTCGTCGGTCAACGGGGTGCCTGCGCTCATCTTCGCGACGTTCGCCGCCGGGTGAAAGGCGTCGCCCTCGAGCAGGGTGCCGCCCGCACCCTGGGCGAGGGCCGCGGCCACGGTCGACTTGCCGCAGCCCGCTACGCCCATGACCACGACGAGGCGCGGCGCCTCAGAGCGAGGCTGTGATACCGCCGTCGACATAGAGCGTGTGTCCGTTCACGAAGCTGGAGGCGTTCGACGCCAGGAAGACGCAGGCCCCGACGAGTTCCTCGACATTGCCCCAGCGGCCAGCGGGTGTGCGCTTTTCCAGCCAGGCGGTGAATTCGGGATCGTCCACCAGCGCCTGGTTCAGCGGCGTGCGGAAATAACCCGGTGCGATGGCATTGCACTGCAGCCCGTGGCGGGCCCAGTCGGTAGCCATACCCTTGGTCAGGTTGCCGACCGCGCCCTTGGTCGCGGTGTAGGGTGCGATCCCGGGACGCGCCAGCGAGGTCTGCACCGACGCGATGTTGACGATCTTGCCCTCGCCCCGCCCGATCATGTGGCGCGCGGCGGCCTGGCCGACATTGAACACGCTTGAGATGTTGGTCTGCAGCAATTTTTCGAACGCATCCGCCGGGAAGTCTTCCAGCGGGCCGCGATGCTGCATGCCGGCATTGTTGACGCAGATGTGGATCGGCCCGGTATCTGCCTCGTAGCCGTCGATGGCCGCACGGGCGGCATGATGGTCGGTGACATCGAAGGGCAGCAGGTCGACCGCAAGCCCCTCGGCGCGTAGTTCGGTGGCGGCCTCTTCCAGGCGTGCGACGGTGCGACCGTTCAGGATCACCCGTGCCCCGGCCCGCGCCAGTCCTGCGGCCAGCGCCCGGCCAATCCCCTGGCCAGAACCGGTGACCAGCGCCGTGCGCCCGGCCAGGTCGAAAAGCGTCGTGCTCACAGGGGGATACCTCCGGGGCTGGGGTGCGTGGATATTTGACCGGTTGTCGGCCATTGGCCGGGGGCTGTCAACCAAGCGGACGAAGCGGCGCGGGCGGTGCTGCCTGCCAGAGCGGCGCCGCGGCAATCACCGGCAGATCGTCGCGGCCCAGCTGACGGGCCTCGGCGGCCAAGGCGGCGGTCGCACCGGTTGCAATGGCCGCCGCCTCGGCGGGGCTGTCCCCGGCCAGCAGGCGCGCCAGCAGCACGGCGGCGGTCACGTCCCCCGCGCCGTGGAACGCCCCCGGCACCTTCGGCCCCAGCGCGAGTTGCGCGCCAGAGGCGTCGCAGGTCAGCACCCCGATGCCGCCGTCGGCCTCGACCGAGGTCACGAAAACCGCGCGCAGCCCCACCGAGCGGGCAGCCGCGGCGCAGTCTTCGGGCGTGTCCACCGGCATGCCGGTCAGCCACCCCAGCTCGTGTACATTCGGGCAGGCAAAGTCCGCCAAGGGCAGCAGCCGGTCGCGATAGACGGCGATCAGCGCTTCGGGCTGGTACAGCCTTCCCGCGTCGCCCAGCACCGGATCACACAGATAGACGGCGCCGGCGGGCCGGCCACGGGCGAGACGTTCGACCGCCGACGCAGCGCTCTCGCCTGCCAAATAGCCGGACAGCAGTGCGTCGGCCCTCGCCAGCGCACCGGCCGCGTGCAGACCTTCGGTCAATGCGTCGACCTCGTCGCCGGGCAATCGCCGTCCGCGCACGCCGGGCACCGCCGCGTGGCCGGACAGCACCGCTGTAGGCAGCGGCCAGACCTCGACGCCGGACAACGCCAGCACGGGCGTGACCGCGCCGCCGCCGACATGACCGGCGACGACATGGCTCTGCACCGACAGGCAGATCGGCACTCAGGCGTCGTCCTGGTGGACCTCGGCACCGACCTGCTTGGCGAAATTGTCGAAGAACTGCGCCGAAAGCTTCTTCGCCGTGCCCGAGATCAGCCGGTTGCCCAGCTGCGCCAGCTTGCCGCCCACATCCGCGGTGGCGTCATAGCGCAGGATCGTCTCGGAGGGACCGACTTCCTCCAGAACCACGTCCGCGCCGCCCTTGGCGAACCCAGCCGCCCCGCCGGATCCCTGCCCGGTCAGCGAGAACCGCTCGGGCGCGCCGGATTTGTCCAGCGTGACGTTGCCCTTGAAGCGCGCCTTCACCGGGCCAACCTTGAGGGTGACCTTGGCCTCCAGCTCGTTCTCGGAGGTGCGGGTCAGCTCCTCGCAGCCGGGGATCGACGCCTTCAGCACCTCGGTGTCATTGAGCGCGGCATAGACCTGCTCGCGCGGGGCCTCGATGCGGATTTCGTCTTTCAATTCCATGGGGCATCTCCTCGGGTGCAATCACCGCCCTGACCGGGCTTTGTCGATTGTGTAACGGCGCGCGGACCCGGCGTAAATGCCGCAGGCGAGCGGCTCAGGGCTTGACCGCCGCGCCCGCTTGCCCTTCCAGTGCGCGCAAACCTGCCCTGATACCGCCGCCCTGCCCTGAAGGAGGCCCTCATGACCAAGCAAGACGTGCTGATCGCGCCCTCAATCCTCTCTGCCGATTTCGCCGACTTCGGCCGCGAGATCCAGGCGGTCGAGGCCGCCGGCGCCGACTGGGTCCATGTCGACGTGATGGACGGACATTTCGTCCCGAACATCACCTTCGGCCCGCAGCTGTGCAAGGCGATCCGCCCGCATATCAAGACGGTCATGGACGTGCACCTCATGATCGCCCCGGTCGATCCCTATATCGACGCCTTCGCCGAGGCGGGCGCCGACTACCTGACCGCGCATGTCGAGGCCGGGCCGCACATCCACCGCACACTGCAGGCGATCCGCGCCGCCGGGCCGAAACCGGGCGTGGTGATCAATCCCGGCACCCCGATCGAGGCTGTGTTCCCGCTGCTCGACATGGTCGAGCTGGTCTGCGTGATGACCGTGAACCCCGGCTTCGGCGGGCAGAGTTTCATCGACGCCCGCGTCCCAGACGTGGCGCGGCTGCGCGCGGAAATCGGCGACCGCCCGGTGAAGATCGAGATCGACGGCGGCGTCGCCCCCGGCACCGCGCCGCTGGTGACGAACGCAGGCGCGGACGTGCTGGTCGCGGGGTCGGCGGTGTTCAAGGGCGGCAGCGTGGCCGACCCCGCGCCCTATGCCGATAACATCCGCGCGATCCGGCAGGCCGTGACCGGCGGCTGAGGGCCAGGATCCTTCGCCCTGGTCACATGCCTGTCGCCTCGGCCCGCCGCTCGGCGCTCGACTGAGGGCGGTCCAACCTGCTACACCGGCCTGAGACAACCCCACTGGCGGAGACTCCCATGGCTGCGACCCCTCCGGTCTGCGATTTCGGCTGGCCGGCGCCGGATTTCCGGCTGCCCGCGACAGACGGCAATACCTATTCGCGTGACGACATTGCCGGCCCCAAGGGGCTGCTGGTGGTGTTCATCTGCAACCACTGCCCCTATGTGAAGGCGGTGATCGACCGGATTGTGCGCGATACCCACGATCTGCGGGAACTGGGCATCGGCGTCTGCGCGATCTGCGCCAATGACGCCGCGGCCTATCCCGCCGACAGTTTCGACAACATGATCCGCTTCAGCACCGAAAACGAACTGCCGTTCCCCTACCTGCACGACGAGACGCAGGAGGTCGCGCGCGCCTACAACGCGGTGTGTACACCGGATTTCTTCGGCTTCAACGCGGATCTTGGCCTTCAGTACCGCGGCCGCCTCGACGCCTCGCGCGCATCCGCCGGCCCCGAGGACCTGCGCCGCGAACTGTACGAGGCGATGGCGCTGATCGCCGACACCGGCAAGGGACCGGAAAAGCAGACGCCCTCGATGGGCTGTTCGATCAAGTGGAAGGCGGCGTGAACGCCGTCATCTTCGACCTGGACGGCACGCTGATCGACAGCGCGCCGGACCTGCGCGCCGCCGCGAACGCGATGCTGGACGAGCTGGGGGCATCGCCGCTCAGCCTGGCCGAGGTGCGCGGGTTCATCGGCAATGGCGTTCCCAAGCTGGTCGAGCGGTGCCTTTGCGCGCGCGGCCTTGGCCCCGAAGTCCACGCCAAGGGGCTGGCGGCGTTCACCGCGCATTACGACGCCCATCCGGCGACGCTGACGGTATTGTATCCCGGCGCCCATGCCGCGCTGGAACAGTTGGCGGAAAGCCATGTGCTGGGCCTGTGCACGAACAAGCCCGAGGCGCCTGCGCGCAAGCTTCTCGCGCATTTCGGGCTGGATCACCTGTTCGGCGCAGTGGTCGGCGGCGACAGCCTGTCGGTGCGCAAGCCCGACCCGGCGCCGCTGCGCGCGACGATGCGCGCGCTGGGAGCGTCCACGGCCGTCTATGTCGGCGACAGCGAGGTCGACGCCGAAACCGCGCAGGCCACGCGCCTGCCCTTCGCCCTGTTCACCGAAGGGTAT
>JBFHFG010000206.1:0-5988 GCA_041583815.1 Halovulum sp. | reverse complement strand
GGTCTTCAGGTGTGTTCACGTTGAAAAACGGGTCGCCCTGTGGCGTATCGACGGGGAACATCGCGTTCGCCGCACCATGCCGGTCGGTCCAGGCTACGACCTTTCGGGTGCCCCCGGCCAATGCGTTCCGCAGATCGTCGCGCAGCGCCACCGGCCAGAGACCGAAGGTCGGATGCCGCCCAATCCCCCGCTTCGGGTCCGGTGTTGCCGCAAGGGCAATCGGCACGTTCTCGGCCCTAGCGGCAGCGGTCAGGGCCGAAACAAGATCGCGCGGAAAGAACGGCGTGTCCCCCGCGACGGTAACGATATGATCGAAACCGCGCGCAGCGGCCGCGTCCATGCCTGCCAGAACGCCCGCCAAGGGGCCGGGATAGTCGGCCATTCCATCCGGGATCACGTCCAGCCCGAACCCGGCAAAGCGCGCAGGGTCGCCGTTGGCGTTCAGCACTACCTCGCCCACCTGGGGTCGCAGACGGTCCAGCACCGAATTCAACAAGGTCCCCTGTCCCAGCTTCAGCAGGCACTTGTCGCCACCGCCCATGCGCGTGGCCAGACCGCCGGCCAGAACGACACCCAGAACCTCAGTCATCCCGTGCCCCCTTGCGGCGTGCGCCGCGCGGCTCTTCTGGCGCGCGGCCCGGATCGGCATCGCGAACCAGCCGTCCTTCGCCCGAAAGGCACAGGAAACGCTGTCCGCGCATCCGCCCGATCAGCGTCAGCCCGACCTGCCGCGCGATCTCCACTCCCCAGGCGGTGAACCCGGAACGAGAGGCGAGCACCGGAATGCCCATCAACGCGGTCTTGATCACCATTTCCGAGGTCAAACGGCCAGTCGTATAAAGGATCTTGTCGCCGCCGGAGACGCCTTCCAACCGCATCCACCCGGCGATCTTATCGACCGCGTTGTGGCGGCCGACGTCCTCCATGTAGACCAGCACCTTGTCGCCCTGGCACAGCACGGTGCCGTGAATCGCCCCGGCCGCCAGATACAGGCTCGGTAGCGTGTTCACCTCGTGCGCCAGCGCATAGAGCGCCGAGGTTTTGACCTGCGCATCCGGCAGCGTGACGCCCTCAAGCCCCTCCATCATATCACCAAAAACCGTGCCCACGGCGCAGCCCGAAGTCCGCGTCTTGCGTTGAAGCTTATCCTCGTAATCGGTGGCACGTGAAGTGCGGACGACGACAGCCTCGACCTCGTCGTCAAAGCTGACGCCGGTGATCTCGTCGTTGTCCAGCAGCATGCCTTGGTTACGCAGATAGCCCACCGCCAGGAACTCGGGGTGGTCGCCGATGGTCATCGCGGTGACGATTTCCTGGCTGTTGAGATAGATCGTCAGCGGCCGTTCCTCGACCACGCGGATCTGCTGTACCTGGCCGTGCTGGTCGACCGCCTCTACAGGGCGGGTCAGGCGCGGGTCGTCGGGGTCGGGCAGGATCGGAAGATCGGGCATGGGGCCTCCAGTCGGCGGCACGAAACCACCACGATCCGCGATTGGCAAGATCACGGAAGATGGTTTTACAATCCTCTGCCACGGGAGTAGGCGGATGCCCATGAGCAACGCACGCACACATTTTGCCGCCGGCATTCGCGGCGGCCTGCCTTTCCTGCTGGTCCTGATCCCGTTCTCGATGCTGTTCGGCGTGCTGGCTGTCGAGGCTGGCCTCGATCTCGGTCAGACGATGGCAATGACGGCGCTGGTGATCGCCGGCGCGTCGCAGTTCACCGCGATCCAGCTGATTTCGGACAATGCGCCACTGCTGGTGGTCCTGGTGACGGCACTGGCCGTGAACCTGCGGATGGCGATGTACTCCGCCTCGCTGGCCCCACATCTCGGCAAGGCGCCACTGTGGCAGCGGGCGCTGATTGCCTACACGCTTGTGGACCAGACCTACGGTACCTCGATCGCCTATTTCCAGGAGCGGCCCGGCCTCGGTTTGCGCGACAAGCTGGCGTTCTATTCCGGCGCGGTCATGGCGGTCTGCCCGCTTTGGTACATCTTCACCTATGTCGGCGCAGTCGCCGGCGCAGCCATCCCCGAGGAATTCGCCCTCGACTTTGCGGTGCCGATCACCTTTCTGGCGCTGGTCGCACCACAGTTGAAAAGCCTGGCACATGTCTCGGCGGCGCTGGTCTCGGTCGTGCTTGCGCTGGCCCTGGCATGGATCCCGTTCAGTCTGGGGCTGCTGATTGCCGCCTTCTTCGCCATGCTGACTGGCGCAGCGGTCGAGACCTGGGGCCCGGGCGCCCGCCCGCGGGAGGCCCGGACATGAACGGCTGGACCGATGGCCAGATCTGGCTGCTGATCGCTGGCTTGGGGATCGGGACCTACCTGATCCGACTGTCGTTTCTCGGATTGATCGGGGATCGGGAACTGCATCCGTTCGTGATGCGCTGCCTGCGCTACGTTCCGGTCGCGGTACTTCCGGGTCTTGTCGCGCCACTGGTCGTGTGGCCCGCGGCGACGGATGGGCAACCTGATCCCGCCCGGATGCTGGCGGCAGCCGCGGCGCTGATGATCGGCGCCGCGACCCGCTCGGTGATCGCCGCCATCCTTGTAGGGATGGCGGTTCTCTACCTTGGCCTCTGGCTGATCTAGGCCGAGGGCTTGGCCAGCAGATCGCGGATGTCTGCCAGCAACTGCTCGGTCGTCGGTCCGGCGGGTGCCAGTTCCTCGGACTCTTCCTCTTTCGCGGTCGCTTCCTTCACGCGGTTCACGCCCTTGACCAGCAGGAACACCACGAAGGCGATGATCAGGAAGTTGATCAGTGCCGTAATGAACTTGCCGTAGTTGAACGTCGCGGCGCCGGCTTCCTCGGCGGCGGCAAGGGTGGCGTAGTCGCCGCCATCCAGGGTGATGAAATAGTTGGTAAAGTCAACGCCACCCAGGATCAGGCCGATGATCGGCTGGATCAGATCGTTCACCATGGATGTGACGATCGCGGTGAACGCGGCGCCGACGATGATGCCGACGGCCATGTCCATCACGTTTCCACGCGCGATGAAATCCTTGAACTCTTTCAACATGTACTTTCTCGCTCCAGATCTGCTCCGCATCTCTGTGCGGCAGAACAAAGCTAGACATGAACTATTGCTGCACGCAAGGCTGACGCTTGGGAACAGTACTATTGAGCAAGGATGATCGTGACTTTAGTGCAGGGTAATCATCCCATCCACCTTGCGCCATTCGCCGGGTCGAACAAGATGCTGGTGGCAGTACCGAACCGAATGCAACGGCCCTTCCAGGGAGTCGCGCCAGAACTCCAGGAAGGCGTGAAGCCGGGGAAATTCCGGGGCGGTGTCGTAGTCCTGCCAGGTGAATGTCTGGAGAAGTTTCTGGCAATCGGGCATCCGGTACAGGATTTCGGCCGTGATCAAGCCGTGGCCCAGAAGCATCTTCTCGGTTTCGCTGATGGTCCGCATGCAAGCCTCGTTTCTTGACTCGATACGGAAATGTTGCGGCGACACCCTTTCACGGGCAAGTCATTTTTTCGTTTTAATGAGCGATTTCAATGAATTATCAACAGCACTCTGAGAGTGCTGCCAACGAAGCGGTTCCGCTCAGCCCTGCGGCAGGCGCCCGGTCAGGATGTAACGCAGCATTGCCACGACCTGCGCCGGAGTCTCGGCGACGGCCTGCGCGGCGGCGTCGACTTCTTTCAGGGCGTGAGCATGTTCGGGCCCGTGCAGCACGATCAGCGACTTGCCCAGCGCAGCGGCAAAACCCGCATCGAACGCGGCGTTCCACTGCTTGTACTTCTCGCCGAAGCGGACCACGACGACATCGGCATCCTCGATCCCCTTGCGGGTGCGGATGCTGTTCAGCAGCGCGCCCTTGTGGTCATGCCAGAACTTGTCCTGTTCCGCCCCCAGGATTGCGACGCCGCAATCGTCCGAGGCCGCGTGATCCGTCACCGGCTCGGAAAAACGGACATCCAGACCCGCCGACTTGACGCCGGCGCGGATCTCGTCGCGCCAGTCGGAGTGGATCTCGCCCGAAAGATAGACGTTCAGCTGCATCGCGTTTCCCTTCGTCATCTATCCCGCATGCCGTTTGGCAAGCGGGAAGCCGGCTCAGCTGCGCAACGTGCCGCCGGTGGCCTTCATCACCTGCGCGACGACCTTGTCGGCCACCGTCTCGATCTGTTTGTCGGTCAGCGTGCCTTCGGTCGGCTGCAGACGCACAGCGATCGCGACCGATTTCTTGCCCGCGCCCATCTGCGCCTCGGCTTTCTCACCGTCGAACACGTCGAACACGGACACCGCGTCGATCAGCTGTTTGTCGGCCCCCTTCGCCGCGCGCAGGATCGAATCCGCCGGGATGTCGCTATCAACGACGAAGGCGAAGTCACGCTCGACCGCTTGATAGTCGGACACCTGCAGCGCCGGGCGTGCGGCCTGCGCCTTGCGCGGCATTGGCACGTTGTCGAGGAACAGGCTGAAACCGACCGCAGGTCCCTTCACATCGAGGGCCTGAAGGATACGCGGGTGCAGTTCGCCGAAGACGGCCAGCGGGCGCTTCGGCCCCAAACCCAGCACGCCCGAGCGTCCGGGGTGATACCATTCAGGTGCCGCGCGGCTGACGGTCAAAGATTCGGGGGCGCCGATAGCCGACAGCGCCGCCTGCGCATCTGCACGCGCATCGTACAGATCGACCGGGCGACGTGCCCCGAACGGGTCGCGCGGTCCGGTCTGACCAACGCGCAGTCCGGCGGCCAGGCGCAACTGATCCTCGGGTTCGCCGCCAGTCCAGGCGGGGCCAACCTCGAACAGGCCAAGATCGCCGAAACCGCGTGCCTGGTTCCGTGCCGCCGCGCGCAGCAGTGCGGGCAGCAGGTCGGGACGCATGTGGCTCATCTCGGTCGAGATCGGGTTGGCGAGGCTCGTCACCTGCGTGCCCCCGCCGAAGAGTTCGGCCGCGTCCTGGTCGATGAACGAATAGGTCACGCACTCGTTCAGACCCAGCGTGGCAAGCGTGCGGCGGACCGTGCTTTCGCGCGACTGCGTCGGCGTCAGGATAGGCCGGGCCACGCCGGGGGCGCGAGTCATCGGCTTGCTTTCCAGCTTGGTCAACGAGGCGACACGGGCGATTTCCTCGACCAGGTCGGCAGCGCCCAGCACGTCCGGCCGCCAGCTTGGAACCCAAACCTCGATACCGCCATGTTCCTTCGCCACGCCGAAACCCAGCGCAGTCAGGATGCGGATCTGCTCATCCTCGGGGATGTCCATCCCGACCAGGCTGGAAACGCGGCTGCTGTCCAGCGGATAGAACCGGTCGGTCTTGGGGACTTCGCCAGCCGTGACCACGGTCGAGGGTTCGCCGCCGCACAGGTCCAGAATCAGACGGGTCGCGATCTCGATGCCCCGCGGCGTGAAGGCCGGGTCGATACCCCGCTCGAACCGGTAGCGCGCGTCGGACACGATGCGCAGCTTGCGGCCCGTCTGCGCCGTCAGGATCGGGTCGAAGAACGCCCCTTCGAGGAACACGTTGACGGTTTCCTCGGTGCAGCCCGAGGGCAGGCCGCCCATGATGCCACCGATCGACTCGACCCCGTTGTCGTCGGCGATCACCGTTTCGGTGCCATCGAACGTGTACGTCTTCTCGTCCAACGCCGTCAGCGTCTCGCCCGGTTTGGCCAGCCGCACGATCAGGTCGCCCGCGACCTTGTCTGCATCGAACACGTGCTGCGGACGGTTCAGGTCGTAAGTCATGTAGTTGGTGATATCGACCAGCGCCGAGATCGGGCGCAGGCCGATGGCGTTCAGCCGCGCCTTGAGCCAGTCGGGGCTGTCGCCGTTCTTCACGCCGCGGATCACCCGGCCGGAGAAGAGCGGGCAGCCCTTCTCCTTCACGTCGGCGTCAATATTTACCTTTACCGGGCTTTCGAAGCTTCCCACGACCCTGCCCGGGTCGTACGGCTTCAGCGTCCCCAGACCGCGCGCGGCCAGGTCGCGAGCCACGCCGCGTACGCCCAGCGCGTCCGGGCGGT
>JBFHFG010000205.1:0-6004 GCA_041583815.1 Halovulum sp. | reverse complement strand
CTGAAGGGCAGGTGGCAGAACTGCTGGCCCCGTTCGCCGATCAATTGCTGCCCGGCGCGATCGAGGGCTATGCGCTGCCCGAAAAAGCCAATGGCGGGCGCGACCGTGCTGCCATCCGCCGCGCCTCCGGCCTGCTGGAAGAGGCAGGCTGGACAATCAGCGACGGGACCCTGCGAGACGCCGATGGGAATGCGTTCAGCTTCACGATCTCGCTGGACAGTTCGGCCCGGCTGATCTCGCTGACCCCGTCCGAGCAGGAGGCGGTGGCGAATATCTGGCGCGACAACCTGGCCCGGCTGGGCATTACCGCCGAGATCGAACTGGTCGACAGCGCGCAGTTTGCCGAGCGCAAGGATGCCTACGACTACGACGTGATCATCAACCGGTGGGGGCTCAGCCTCAGCCCCGGCAACGAACAGTACCTGTACTGGGGGGCGGATGGCGTCGAAGAGCCGGGGACGCGCAACTACATGGGCATGGATAGCCCAGCGGCCGAGGCGATGGTCGATGCCATCCTGACCGCCGAGGACCAGGACGGGTTCACCGCCGCGGTGCGGGCGCTGGACCGGATCCTGATCTCGGGGCGTTACGTGGTGCCGTTCTGGTTCGCCGACCGCAGCCTGCTGGCGCACAAGTCGACGCTGCATTACCCGGACAGGCTGCCGATCTATGGTGACTGGATCGGCTTTCTGCCTGACGTCTGGTGGTACGACGAGTGATCCTCAGGCGCTGGCCAGCAAACCCGCGGCCAGTGCCCACATGATCAGCGCGGTCCCCGCGTCCAGCCAGCGCCAGGCGCGGGGCGACCGCATCACCGGCGCCAGCAGCCGCGCGCCGTAGCCCAGCCCGAAGAAGAAGACGAACGACGCCGTGACCGCGCCGAGGCCGAAGGCCAGCCGCGCCGTCCCCTCGAACGACGTCGAGATCGCGCCCAGCAATGCCAGCGTGTCCAGGTAGACATGCGGGTTCAGCCAGGTGAAGGCCAGGCAGGTCAGCAGCGCGGCGCGCAGCCCTTTCGCGGTTTCCGCCCCGTCGATCGCATGGCCGCCGACCCAGGCCGCACGGGCGCGCAGCGCGCCGTAGACCAGCAGGAAAGCCGCCCCCGCCAGCGCCATCGCACGCGGCAGCCAGGGCGCGGATCCGACCATGACGCCAAAGCCCGCGACGCCCGCCGCGATCAGCACCGCGTCGGACAGGGCGCATACAAGGCAGATCCAGAAGATGTGCGCGCGCATCAACCCCTGGCGCAACACGAACGCGTTCTGCGCCCCGATCGCTAGGATCAGCGAGAAGGCGCTCGCGAAACCGGTGAGGGTTGCGGCAATCACGACGGAGGTGCGGTCGTCATTTCGAGGCAGAGACCTTGCGCTGCGGGGCAGGCCGCGCTGGCGCCGGGGCCGGACGGCGGCCGGCGGCGATCTCTTCGGCGGTGGGGGGAACCACCAGCCCGGCCGAGATCACCAGTTTGGCAGCTTCTTCGACGCTCATGTCGAGGATCACAACGTCGGCGCGCGGCACGAACAGCAGGAACCCCGAAGTCGGGTTGGGCGTCGTGGGCAGGAAAACACTGACCATGTCGCTGCGCCCGGCCTTGGACGGGATCTCGCCCCCGGTGTCGGTCGAAACGAATGCCACCGCCCAAAGGCCGCGGCGCGGATACTCGATCAGGCAGGCTTTCTGGAATGATCCGGCGGACTGGTTCAGCACCGTCTCGACGATTTGCTTGACCGCCGTATAGATCGACCGGACGATCGGCGTGCGGTCGAACAGGCCCTCGCCCCAGCGCACGAGCTGGCGGCCGAACAGGCCCTTGGTCAGGGCGCCGACACCAGCGGTGAACAGCAGGAAGATCACCACGCCGAACCCGGCGATGTTCTTACCCAAATAGGTGGCGGGGTTGTAGACATCGGGCACGAACGGCACGACGCGGGCGTCGATGAAGTTGACCGCCGCCCAGATCACCCAGATCGTCAGCGTGACCGGTGCGACGATCACAAGCCCGGTCAGGAAGTTCGTGCGCGTGCGGTGCCAAAGGCTTGGCTGCCTCGGCCGCGCGCGCCGTTTCTGGGTGGTCTTCTTTGCCATGGTGGCCCGTTTCTGGAGGGTGCGTCTAACCTAGTGTGCGCCCGCAGCGACCGCAACTCGGCCCGCGTGCAGGGCGACGGCTATTTCGGCCGCAAGACGCGCATTGTTCAGAACAAGGGCAATATTCGCCTCGAGCGACCTGCCTTCGGTCAGATCGAGAATGCGTTGCAGCAGGAAAGGCGTCACATCCTTCGCGGAAATGCCCTGCGCGCGCGCCTCGTCCAGTGCCATCTCAATGTGGGGCGCCAGTTCCTCGGCGGGGATCTCGGCTTCGACCGGGATCGGGTTGGCGACAAGCTGCCCGCCGGGCAGGCCCAGCCTGCGACGCATGGCGAAGGCCGCGGCGACGGCGGTTGCATCGTCCAGCCGCGCCGGGGCGCGGCAGCGGCTGTCGCGCGACCAGAAGGCAGGCAGGTTGTCCTGCCCGACCGCAATCACCGGAACGCCGCGGGTTTCCAGGACTTCCAGGGTGCGCGGGATGTCCAGGATCGCCTTCGGCCCGGCGGCGACGACGCAGACAGGCGTTTCGGCCAGTTCCGACAGATCGGCCGAGATGTCGAAGGTTTCCTCGGCGCCGCGGTGCACGCCGCCGATGCCGCCGGTGGCAAAGACCTCGATCCCGGCGGCATGGGCTGCGATCATCGTCGCGGCAACCGTGGTCGCGCCGGTGCGCCCCTGCGCCAGGGCGACGGCCAGGTCGGCGCGCGACAGTTTCCACACGTCCTTTGCCTGGGCCAGCGCGTTCAGCTCCTGTTCGGCCAGGCCGATCTGAATCCGTCCGCCCTGTACGGCGATGGTGGCCGGTACCGCACCGGCGCTGCGCACCTGCGCCTCGACCGCGCGGGCGGTTTCCAGGTTCCGCGGATAGGGCATGCCGTGGGTGATGATGGTGCTTTCCAGCGCCACCACCGGGCGGCCCGCCGCGCGGGCAGCGGCTACTTCGGGCGAATAGGTGAGGGGGGCTGAGGTCATGAGGCCACCTGCTGGCAGATATGTGCGGAGGCCGCGGCAATCGCGGTATCCAGCGCGGTTTCGGGGTCTTCGCCGCGGCGCGTCGCGTCCAGGTGCGCGGCCAGGAACGCGTCGCCGGCGCCTGTCGTCGTGCGGGCCGGTACGGGCGGCGGGGTGCGCGTGGCGCAACCTGCGCCATCGGCATAGGCGGCGGCGCGGGCGCCATCGGTCACGACCGCCCGGGTCACGCCCTGCTCGATCAGGGCGCGGGCGGCGGTACCCGCTTCGTCAAAGCTGCGGTCGGCCAGGATCTCGGCCTCGATGCGGTTGACGTAGAGAACGCTGTCCGGATGCCGCATCGCGTGCAGCAGCCGGTCGGCCTTGCCGGGGCTGGCCGGAACCAGCGCCAGCCGTAGCCCGGAAAAGGCCGGATCGTCGGGCAGCGCGTCCAGCATGGCTTGCGGGAAATTGCCGTCGATGACGGCGATACCGCGCCAGGGCACGCGTGCGCTGCCCAGCCGGCCGTCGCGCAGCGGGGCCAGGACGGCGTCGCCGTTACGCTCCAGCGAGGCGCAATCCGCGACGGCGGCGAAAACCTCGCCTGCGGTGTCCTCAATTGCCATGTAACTGTCTGTAGGTGCGTCACTTTGCGCGACGTGCGGGCAGCGGACGCCGGCCTTCTCGGCCAATGCGATCAGCGCCGCGCCCTCGGCGTCGCGGCCGATGCAGGACAACAGCGCGACGGGTGCGCCACGGGTCGCCAGCGCCAGCGCGACGTTCAGCGCTACGCCACCCGGCTGCCGCGAAATGCGGCCGGGAACGTCGTATCCGGGGCGCATTCGACGCGGCGTGCGTGCGATGATATCCCACAAGGCCGAGCCGGCGCACAGGATGGGCGTGTCGTGATCCATGACGCTGACCAATGGCCCTAAACCCGGCGCGGGTCAATTCGGTTGCGGCCGCCATTCGGCTGACGCCGGGTCAGGCGTGTCGGGCGGGGGGCTTGCGGTTTCAGGGGAAACAGGGTAACGACCCGGCACTGCAATCCACAGGCGGGGTTCGCGGCCTGCGGGGGAGACATCCCCGCACGGTCCACCGGTTGGGGTCCAAACGGGCCTCTCACTCCCCGCCGAGGCGAAACCGGAAAAGGAAACGGACGCATGGCTCTTCCCGAGTTCACCCTGCGCCAGCTGCTTGAAGCTGGTGTTCACTTCGGCCACCAGAAGCACCGCTGGAACCCCCGCATGGGTCAGTACATCTATGGTGTTCGCAACGGCATCCACATCATCGATCTGACGCAGACCGTTCCGCTGCTGGACGCGGCGCTGAACGTCGTACAGCAGACCGTCGCCAAAGGCGGCCGGATCCTGTTCGTCGGCACCAAGCGCCAGGCCCAGGGCCCCGTCGCCGACGGCGCCGAGCGCTGCGCGCAGTACTACATGAACCACCGCTGGCTGGGTGGCACGCTGACCAACTGGAAGACCGTTTCGGCCTCGATCGCGCGGCTGAAGTCGATCGACGAGCAGATGGAGTCGGGCGCCGAGGGCCTGACCAAGAAAGAGCGCCTGAACATGGAGCGCGAGCAGGCCAAACTGCAGGCTTCGCTCGGCGGTATCCGCGAGATGGGCGGTCTGCCGGACCTGCTGTTCGTGGTCGACGTGAACAAGGAAGCCCTGGCCGTCACCGAGGCGCGCAAGCTGGGCATCCCGGTGGTCGCGATCCTCGATACCAACTCCTCGCCCGAGGGCATCGACTTCCCGATCCCGGGCAACGATGACGCCGCCCGTGCAATCGCGCTCTACTGCGACCTGATCTCGGCCGCCGCGCTGGACGGCATGGCCGCGCAGCTGGGTTCGGAAGGCATCGACCTGGGCGAGATGGAAGAGATCGTCGGCGAAGAAATCCCGGCCGAGGAACCTGTCGAAGGCTGAGCCCCGCGCGGGCCGTCACGGATCTGTCGCGTTCGGGCGGTATCGCCCCGCGACAGGCCGATCCGACATTCGCCGGGGGCGCGCGCCGTCCCCGGCCGTTTGAGCAATCTTAAGGAGAGCACCGATGGCGATCACCGCTGCGATGGTGAAGGAACTGCGCGAGAAGTCCGGCGCGGGCATGATGGACGCCAAGAAGGCGCTGACCGAGAACGACGGCGACATGGAAGCCGCGATCGACTGGCTGCGCACCACGGGCCTGGCCAAGGCCGCCAAGAAATCGGGCCGTACCGCGGCCGAGGGCCTTGTGGCCGTGAAAGTCGACGGCGGCACCGGTGTCGCGGTCGAAGTGAACTCGGAAACCGACTTCGTCGCGAAGAACTCGGAATTCCAGGGCATGGTCGCCGGCATCGCCGAAGCCGCCTTGGGCGCCGATGACACCGAGTCGCTGAAGGCCGCGCCGATGAACGGCAAGACCGTCGCCGAAGTCGTCACCGACAAGGTCGCCACCATCGGCGAGAACATGTCCGTGCGCCGCATGGCCAAGATCTCGGGCGACAGCGTTGCGGCCTACGTGCACAACGCCGCCACCGACGGCATGGGCAAGATCGGCGTGCTGGTCGCGCTGAAGGGCGCCGACAACGGCATCGGCAAGCAGATCGCCATGCACGTCGCGGCGACCAACCCGGCCTCGCTGAGCGAGAATGACCTGGACCAGTCGCTGGTCGAGCGTGAGAAGCAGGTCCTGACCGAGCAGGCCCGCGAAAGCGGCAAGCCCGAGCAGGTCATCGAGAAGATGATCGTCGGCCGCATGACGAAGTTCTTCGAGGAAGTCACGCTGGTAAACCAGAAGTTCGTGATGAACCCGGATGTCACCGTGGGCGACGCCGCCAAGGAAGCTGGCGTCGAGATCCTCGGCTATGTCCGTCTGGAAGTCGGCGAAGGCATCGAGAAAGAAGCCGAAGACTTCGCCGCCGAAGTCGCGAAGATGAACGCCTGATCCAAGGCAAGGACATCTGGCGCGGGAGCATCGTCCCCCG
>JBFHFG010000204.1:0-6013 GCA_041583815.1 Halovulum sp. | reverse complement strand
CCAAGCATATTCTGAACGCGCCGACCAAGCTGATGAAGGAACAGGGCTACGGCGCGGACTATGCCTATGACCATGACGCCGACGACGCGTTTTCCGGGCAGGACTATTTCCCCGAGGAAATGGGGCGCACGCGGTTCTATGACCCGGTGGACCGGGGCTTTGAGCGGGATCTGAAGAAGCGTGTCGAGTATTTCGACAGGTTGCGGGCCGAACGCGGGCGCTGAGACGCCTGTCCAGCTTGACAATGCCGGGCCACTGCCTTTTGTCGGGCCGACCACAGGATGAACCGGAGCGGACCCATGCCGCCATTGTTGCAAGTCGCCATCGGCGGCGCCGCGGGCGCCTCGCTGCGTTATCTCGTGGTCGAGATGGCGGTGCGCCGCCTTGGCCCGGATTTTCCGTGGGGCACCGTCATGGTGAACCTGCTGGGGTCGTTCGTGATGGGCCTTCTGGCGGTGACGCTGACCCCGCGTGAGGGGTTTGCCCCCCTGCTGATGGCGGGCCTTCTGGGCGGGTTCACGACATATTCGGCGTTCTCACTCGACACGTTCGCCCTGCTTGAACGGGGAGAATACGCCTGGGCGGTCGGGTATGTCGCACTGACACTCGCGGGCGCCATCGGTGGCTGCATTGCCGGCGTCGCGCTGGCACGGGGGATTTTCGCATGAGCGGCGTACAGACCTTGACCCTGGATGCCGAGGCCGATGGCCAGCGGCTGGACCGGTGGATGCGCAAGCAGTTCCCCCACATCCCGCAGGGCCGTATCGAGAAGATGTGCCGCAAGGGCGAGATCCGGGTCGATGGCGGCCGGGTCAAGGCCTCCACCCGGCTGGAGCAGGGGCAGGCGCTGCGCTTGCCGCCGCTGCCCGACGGCCCCGCGCCGGACGAGGGCCGCACGCCGAAACCGGTGTCCGAGGCCGACGCCCGGATGATCCGTGACGCGGTGATCTATCGTGACGACCACATCATCGCACTGAACAAGCCCGCCGGATTGCCGGTCCAGGGCGGTTCGAACCAGACGCGTCACGTCGATGGCCTGGCCGAGGCGTTACGCTTCGGCATGGACGACAAGCCGCGCCTGGTGCACCGGCTGGACAAGGACACATCGGGCGTTCTGGTGCTGGCGCGCACCGGTCGCATGGCCGCCGCACTGACCCGAGCCTTTCAGGCGCGCAACACGCGCAAGATCTACTGGGCCGTCGTGGCTGGTGCGCCGAAACCGCCTGTCGGCACGATCCGCTACGGATTGGTGAAGGAAGCGGGCCACGGACCGCATGGCGCGGGCGAGAAAATGGTCTGCGTGCATCCGAACCGGATCGACTCCACCCCCGGCGCCAAGCGCGCGACCACCGACTACCTGGTGCTGTCGGCGGCTGCGCAGCGTGCCGCCTGGGTCGCGCTGGCACCGATCACCGGGCGCACGCACCAACTGCGCGCGCACATGGCCGAGATCGGTCACCCGATTGTCGGCGATGGAAAGTACGGCACCAACGCGCAGGAAAACCTGGGCGATGGCTGGGGTGCGCAGCTGGGCGGCGATGTCAGCCGCAAGATGCACCTGCACGCGCGGCACCTCAGCCTGACCCATCCGGTTACCGGCGGGCGCCTGTCGCTGACGGCGCCGCTGCCTCCGCACATGGAAAAGACCTGGGACATGTTCGGCTGGGATCCGGCCGAGTTCCCCGACGATCCCTTCGAGGAGCTGGAATGACGCTGTCGCTGAAACGCAGGTTCTGGAAATCCGTCGACGTCCGCCAGGGGGACTCGGGCCTCGAGGTGACGCTGGACGGCCGCCCCGTCCGCACCCCTGCCAAGGCCCCGCTGGTGCTGCCCTCGCAATCCCTTGCCGAGGCCGTGGCCGAAGAATGGGACGCCCAGGACGAAGAAATCCGCCCTCAAGAGATGCCGCTGACCCGCGCTGCCAATGCGGCTATCGACAAGGTGGCCGTGAACCGCGCCGCGGTCGCCGCGATGCTGGCCGAGTACGGCGCGACAGACCTGCTGTGCTATCGCGCCGAGGCGCCCGAGGGGCTGGTCGCCCGGCAGTGCGAGGCCTGGGACCCTTGGTTGGACTGGGCCGATACCGACCTGTCCGCGCCCCTTGTCCGGATCGCCGGCGTGATGCACGCGCCGCAGCCCGAGCCAAGCCTGCGCCGGCTGGCCGATGCCGTGACACGGCATGACGATTTCGAGATGACGGCCCTGCACGATCTGGTGACGCTGACCGGCTCGCTGGTGCTGGGGCTGGCGGTCAGCCGCGAGGCGCTTGCAGCGGACGAGGCGTGGACGCTGAGCCGCGTCGATGAAACCTGGCAAGAGGATCTCTGGGGCCGCGACGCCGAAGCCCACGAAATGGCCGAGGAACGTCGCGCGGCGGTGGTGTCGGCGGGGCGGCTGCTGTCGCTTCTGCGTCAGGATACCGGCCGGTAGGGCGCTGAATCCGGCGCTACGGCGTGGCTGACGTGGCGGAAACTGCGCGACAAATCGCCGGTCCCTGCGGCCTACTTACGCTGGATGTGCCTGCACCCCATGCAATATTATGAGTTAACCCCGTCAAGGGACGAATTTTTCTAATCCACTGCGCACTTGACGTTTGCCGTCAGTCTTTCATTCTGTGCGCACTGGTCCAGACAGGACCCGAGTTGCAACCAGGAGGCGCCAACCCTCTGGCGTCCGGGTTCGGAGATAAGGGCCTGATCATCAGGAAGAGGTAACCATGAAAAAATCAGTCTTTCTCGGCACGTTCGCGATCGCCGGCCTTGCAGCGGGTGTCGCTGGCGCCGCGACGCTGGACGACGTGAAGGCGAACGATGTCCTGAAGTGCGGCATCTCCACCGGTCTGGCCGGCTTCTCGGCTCCGGATGCGAACGGCGTCTGGCAGGGCTTCGACGTGGCTGTCTGCCGCGCTGTCGCCGCTGCCGTGCTGGGCGACTCGAACAAGGTCGAGTTCGTTCCGCTGACCACGCAGACCCGCTTTACCGCGCTGGGTTCGGGCGAAATCGACCTGCTTTCGCGCAACACGACCTGGACGTTCACCCGTGACGTCGACCTGAAGCAGACCTTTGTCGGCGTGAACTACTACGACGGCCAGGGCTTCATGATCCGCAAGGACATGGGCGTCAGCTCGGCCACCGAACTGGATGGCGCAACCGTCTGCATTCAGACCGGCACCACGACCGAGCTGAACCTGTCGGACTACTTCCGCGTCAACAACATGTCCTACGAGCCGGTGCCGATCGAAACCAACAACGAGGCGATCCAGCAGTACCAGGCCGGCGCGTGTGACGTGTACACGACCGACGCTTCGGGTCTGGCCGCGACCCGCGCCACGTTCGAGGACGCGGACGCGCACATGATCCTGCCCGAGATCATCTCGAAAGAGCCGCTGGGGCCGCTCGTGCGTCACGGCGACGACCAGTGGGCCGACATCGTCCGCTGGACGCTGAACGCGCTGATCGCCGCGGAAGAGTACGGCGTCACCTCGGCCAATCTGGAAAAGATGGCTGAAGGCACCGACAACCCCGAGATCAACCGGCTGCTCGGCAACGAGGGCAACCTGGGCGAGATGCTGGGTCTCGACAAGGAGTTCGCCAAGCGTGCCATCGCGGTTGCCGGCAACTACGGCGAGATCTTCGCCTCGAACATCGGTGAAGGCACCCCCATCGGTCTGTCGCGCGGTCTGAACGCGCAGTGGACCCAAGGCGGCCTGATGTACTCGCCGCCGTTCCGGTAACATACGAAAATCGGGGGCGCCGCACATTCGCGGCGCCCTTGGTGTATCAATAGCCTGGATCGCTCCGTTGGCAGGGCCGGATAAACCGGGTCGCCGAGACAAGGGCGCGACGGGCCAACAGGGAAAGAAGGTGCGATCATGTCCACCATGACCGACGAAACGGGGCAGTCGTTTCGTCTGAGCATGTTGCTTTACGACACCCGATACAGGTCGCTGACGATCCAGGTCGTCGCCGCCATCCTTATCGCTCTCGGCCTGTCCTGGCTGCTTTGGAATGTGGTCCAGAACCTTGAGGCTCAGGGCAAGGACTTCAATTTCGGCTTTCTCGGGCAGCGTGCCGGCTATGACATCAACCAGCGCCTGATCGACTACAGTTCGGACTCGACCCACTTCAGGGCGGCGCTGGTCGGTATCCTGAATACGCTTCTGGTCGCGTTCATGGGATGTATCCTGGCCACGATCGTCGGTGTGATCGCCGGTGTCCTGCGCCTGTCGAACAACTGGCTGGTCGGGCGCCTGATGACGATCTACGTCGAGGGCTTCCGCAACGTGCCGCTGCTGCTGTGGATCATCGCGATCTTCGCACTGATGGCCGAAAGCATGCCGCAACCTCGCGATTTCCGCGAAGGTGGCAGCGCCTCGATGATCCTCGACAGCGTCGCCATCTCGAACCGCGGCATCTATCTTCCGATGCCGGTCTGGGGACCGGGGTCGGGTATTCTGGTGGCGGTCTTCCTGGCGTCGCTGGTGGCGATATGGGCCTTCCGGCGCTACGCCCACAAGCGGCAAGAGGCGACAGGGGACATCCTGCCGGTCTTCGCCGTGTCGCTGGGCCTGTTCTTCGTGCCGGTGATCCTGTTCTTCTTCATCCTGGGCGGCCCGGTAACGCTGAGCTACCCCGAACTGAAGGGCTTCAACTTCACCGGTGGCCTGCACCTTCGCAACTCGCTGATTGCGCTGTGGCTGGCGCTGTCGCTCTATACCGGGGCTTTCATCGCGGAAATCGTCCGCGGGGGCATCCTGGCGATTTCGAAAGGCCAGTCCGAAGCGGCGTTCGCCCTGGGCCTGCGCCCGCGACGGACGATGAGCCTGGTGATCCTGCCGCAGGCGCTGCGGGTCATCATCCCGCCGCTGATCTCTCAGTACCTGAACCTGACCAAGAACTCCTCGCTGGCGATCGCCGTTGGTTACATGGATGCACGCGCCACGCTGGGCGGCATCACCATCAACCAGACCGGACGAGAGCTGGAAGGGATGCTTCTGCTGGGCCTGTTCTACCTGGTGCTGAGCCTGCTGATCTCGGGCGTGATGAACATCTACAACGCCTCGATCAAGTTGAAGGAGCGGTGAGATGAGCGACACGCACGCACAGACGGTCGCCTATGTCCGCGACACGATGCTGCCGCCCTCGGCTCCGCCAGCAGCGGATCGGGGCATGATCAAATGGATGCGCGAGAACCTTTTCTCCAGCTGGCTGAACGTCATACTGACGGTGTTCGGCCTGCTGGTGATGTGGAGCCTGCTTTCGGGCATCGTTCCATGGTTCTGGCATTCGGTCTGGAACGCGAGTTCCCTGTCCGAATGTCGCGATATCCGCGACGCGCTTTACGGCACCGAGGAAGAAGTCTCGTCCGCCTGTATGGCGGTGATCTCGGAACGCTGGAACCAGTTGATGTTCGGCTTCTACCCGCAGGACCTGTACTGGCGTCCGGTCGTGGCGCTGGTGGTGTTCCTGGTCGCGGTCGCGCCGGTGCTGTTCAACTCGGTTCCGCGAAAATTGGTCTGGTTCTCGCTCGCCGCACCGTTCCTGATCTACTGGCTGATGTGGGGCGGTTCGATCGGTGTGCCGCTGGCCGTCGCGCTGGGCTTCGTCGTCGGCTGGGGCGCGTTTGTCCTGGCCAGCCGGTTCTGGGGCAGCCTGGCCGCCACGCTTTCCGCGATCCTCGTGCCGATCCTTTACTGGATGCTGCTGACGGGGCCGGTGGCGGGGCTGCTTGGGGCGATCATCCCGATCGAGATGCAGTTCGTCCCCTCGAAGGATTTCGGCGGCTTCATGCTGTCGTTCATCATCGGGGTGTCGGGCATCATCCTGTCGTTGCCGCTGGGGATTCTTCTGGCGTTGGGACGGCAGTCTAACCTGTTCATCATCAACAAGTGCTCGGTCGCCTTCATCGAGGTGTTCCGCGGCGTGCCGCTGATCGTGTGGCTGTTCACGGCGTCGCTGCTGCTGAACTACTTCCTGCCGCCGGGCACGAACTTCGACCTGATGCTGCGGGTGAT
>JBFHFG010000203.1:0-6014 GCA_041583815.1 Halovulum sp. | reverse complement strand
CGGCGTCGGGTGCGACGCATAAAGGTGCAGCGGCCCTTCGGGCGTTCGCACCGCCACGTCCCAATGAGATTTCGACGATAGCCTCAATTGTGGATGAGCCCGGGCCGAGGGGAAGGGTTCGCCGTCGGCATCCCGCGGCAGTTCGGCCCCCGGCAGGTCTTCCCAAAGCAGGTCGCGGAACGTACGCGTGGCCGTGCCATCAATCGGATGCCGAGACAGTACCGCCATGCCGTACTGCCCCGGAAAGTTGCCGTACCCCCAGGCGTCACGCGGTCCGGTCGCGGTGCCATCACGGTCCAGATCCAGGCCGCTGGGCATACCGGTGTTCGACAGTGCGGCGAACAGGTGCGGATAGTCGATGCCATCCGGCCCCTCGGCCAACACATCGCGCATTGCGTCCAGCGCTGCCAGGCCGCCATCGTAGTCGAATTCATTGAGCAGAAGGATATCGGGGCGCGCCATGCGAATGACCTCGGCCACGCTGGCGATCCTGGGATCCTTGCCCGCCCGCAGGTCCTTCAGCAACACACCCGGTCCCGACCGGCTCAGCGCGGTATTGTAGGTCGCAATCCGAAGGGTGTCGGCGCGGGCCGGACCCAGCGCCAGAAGCACCGCCAGAACGCCCGCCAGCCCAGCCTTCATATGGCCCGCGTTCTGCGCACCAGATAGGCGACCTTCAGCACCGCAGCGCCGCGGATGACCAGCGACCCGGCACCGAAAGCCCAGAAGGTCAGCCCCCAGACGAAGGACTGGTAGTTGGCCAGCACCGACGGATCGAACCAGCCCCCGGCGCGCGACAACATCACGGGCAGCAGGTACAGGAAGGCCAGCCCGGACAGCACGTTGATCACCCCGTCACGGTGCAGGCGGCGTTCGACATCGCGGCCATAGCCCGGTTCGAACGTCGGCAGGTTGATCCACAGGTTGAAATCCCGCCGACCGACCGGCCAGCGGAACAACCACAGCAGCGCCGCGAAGAACAGCATGGATACGAAGGTCACGATGAAGCTGACCGCCGCGCCACGACTGATCAGCAGCTCGAACGCGGCGTCCTCATCGGCGGCAATCGTGGCGCGCGCGATCCGAACCGGGCTGAGCGGGAAGTCCAGCGACTCGATCGCCTGGTCCGCAAAGGCGATAAGCTCGGGCGAGAAGTTGTCCTGCCCCTCGATCGCCCGCGCCAGAAAGACCAGGCACAGCACCTGCACGGAAAACCCTATGAATCGGATCCGGTTGTACGGCGGGGCGAAGCGGAAATCGATCAGACCGGGATGTGTAGAAGCATACTCGAAAACGGTGAACGCCGCCGCGATACCGGCGACGATCAACGAGATTTCCTGGCTGGCGACACTTACGCCGGGCAGCAGGAACGCCGGCGAGATGATGATCAGGACGACCAGCAGCGCACGAATGGCGGCTCCGATCAGCCGCGCGATCATGGTATCGCCCCTTCGCCACAGGCGACGAGGCGGCCATTACCGTCAGGCCCAGGGCATCTGAGATGAATAGCTTTCCTCGAACCGGCCAATCGCAGTCTCGTTCTTCAGTGTAAGCCCGATGTCATCAAGCCCGTTCAGAAGGCACTCCTTCTTGAACGGATCGACTTCGAAGGCGATCGTACCGCCATCCGGGCCAGAAATGGTTTGGTTTTCAAGATCGACCGTAAGCACAGCATTCGCACCACGTTGGGCGTCGTCCATCAACTTGTCCACTTCTTCCTGTGGCAGTGTGATGGGAAGAATGCCGTTCTTGAAACAGTTATTGTAAAAAATATCTGCGAAAGAGGGCGCAATGACACAGCGGATGCCGAAATCCAGCAATGCCCACGGCGCGTGTTCGCGGCTGGAGCCGCAGCCAAAGTTCTCGCCGGCGACCAGAACCTGTGCATTACGGTAGGCCGGTTTGTTCAGCACGAAATCAGGATTCTCGTTGCCGTTGTCATCATAGCGCATCTCGTCGAACAGGTTCACGCCGAGGCCGGTGCGCTTGATCGTCTTCAGGAACTGCTTGGGAATGATCATGTCGGTGTCGACATTGACCATCGGCAGCGGCGCGGCAACGCCCGTCAGAGTTGTGAACTTGTCCATCTTGCTGTCGTCCTTCGATCACCGCGGGCCTTGTTCGACTGGGTCGTCCTGCAAGGTATCTCCGCACCAGGCCGGAACGCGCGGCTACCCGGCCCGGCCAATCCCCGGCGTTCTACCCTCGTGACACCATGGGCGCAAGACGCCCCTATTCGGCTGCCGGGGCCAGTGTCGGCGCGCCGGGCCCCGGGAACACTGCATCGCTGGACGACAGCAGACGTTCGATCACCGTGGCTTCGCGGTCGCGATACCGGGCCTCGGCCTCGGCAATGTAGTCCCGGGTGATCGGCACCGCGTCGCGCCGGCGGCCAAGCTGCATCTGGTAGACGAGGTTGCTGCCGTGCGAGAATGAGAACTGGCAGGCCGTCAGGTAGAAATCCCACATTCGGACGAATCGATCACCGTACTCTTGGGCCACCTCGTCCCGCACCTGCGCGAAGTTCTGCGCCCACGCTTCCAGCGTCCGCGCATAGTGAATTCGCAGCAGCTCGGTATCCAGCGGCCACAGCCCCGCCTTCTCGGCGGCAGCAGCGGAATCCGAGATCGCCGGGATACTCCCGCCGGGGAAGATGTATTTCCGCAGGAAGGACGAGGTATAGCGCGGCGCCTGCCGTGCCGAGATCGAATGGATCAGCGCGACGCCATCCGGCGTCAACCGGTCGCGCACCACCTGGAAATAGCGCTCCAGCGACCCCGGACCGACATGTTCCAGCATCCCGACCGAAACGATCCGATCAAAAGACTCGGTCACATCGCGGTAATCGCGCAGTTCGAACCGGATCCGGTCGGCCAGGCCGGCGGCCTGGGCTCGCGCCTGGGCGACGGCCAGTTGCTCCTCTGCCAGGGTAATGCCGACCACTTCGACATCCGCGATCGCGGCAAGGTACAGTGCCATGCCGCCCCAACCGCAGCCGATATCCAGCACCCTCTGGCCGGGCTCCAGTGCCAGTTTGGCCGCGATATGGCGTTTCTTGGCGGTCTGCGCCTGTTCAAGCGTTGTGTCTTCGTTCTCGAAATAAGCGCAGGAATACTGCATGTCCCGGTCCAGCCAGCGCCGGTAGAACGCATTTCCAAGGTCGTAGTGGCGCGAAGCATTCTGCTTGGCCTGCCAGGGGGCGTTGACCTCGAGCGTGCGGCGCAGCAGCCACAACAGCTTGCCTGTGACAACCCCCGGTTTCTTATCGAAGGCGTCCTGATTGGCATGATACAAGCGGAACAGATCCGTCAGATCGCCCTGTTCCAGTACCAGGCGACCGTCCATGTACGCTTCTGCGATGGCCAACTGCGGGTCGCGCAGCACCTTCAGGTCGAATGAACGATCGGTCAGTCGAAGCGCAATTTGCGGTGCGGCGGTGGCCCCGCCGAAAGTCTGCATCGTTCCATCGGGACCGGTCAGCTTGACGGTTCCGACTTTCACTGCCCTGCGCAGCAGGGCCGAAAATACCCCCATGAGTCACCCCCGGGCACCTGTTAAGCGCCCGGATGGTAGCAATGTTACGCGGTTATTTGAATACCCCGAAGGGGTTACCGCGATGGGGGCACAACGCCGCCGGTGTCAGGCCAGCTCGCGCACGTCGGTCAGGCGACCCGTAATCGCAGCCGCAGCGGCCATCGCCGGGCTCAGCAGGTGGGTGCGCCCGCCGCGGCCCTGACGGCCCTCAAAGTTGCGGTTCGAGGTCGAGGCACAGCGCTCGCCCGGCGCCAACTGGTCGGGGTTCATGCCCAGGCACATCGAGCAGCCGGCCATGCGCCAGTCGAAACCTGCTTCGATCAGCTTCTGCGCGATGCCCTCTTCCTCGGCCTGAGCGCGGACAAGGCCCGAGCCCGGCACGATCATCGCGCGCAGCCCATCCTTGACCTTGTGGCCTTCCATGATGCGGGCGACCTCGCGCAGATCCTCGATCCGACCGTTGGTGCACGAGCCGATGAAGACGGTGTCGATCTCGATGTCCTGCAGGCGCTGGCCGGGGGTCAGGCCCATGTACTCCAGCGAGCGACGGGCCGCTTCGACCTTGCCACCCTTGAAGTCCTCGGGGCGGGGTACGATGCCGGTGATCGGCAGCACGTCCTCGGGGCTGGTGCCCCAGGTGACGACCGGTGCGATCTCTTCCGCGTCGATGATGATTTCCTTGTCCCAGTGCGCGCCGGGATCGGATTTCAGTGTCTTCCAGTACTCGACAGCCAGTTCCCACTGGCCGCCCTTGGGCGCATGGGTGCGGCCCTTGACGTACTCGAAGGTCTTTTCGTCCGGGGCGATCAGGCCGGCGCGGGCGCCACCCTCGATCGCCATGTTGCAGACGGTCATCCGGCCTTCCATCGACAGGGCCTGGATCGCATCGCCCATGTACTCGATGACATGGCCGTTTCCGCCAGCGGTACCGGTCTTGCCGATGACGGTCAGCGTGATGTCCTTGGCGGTGACGCCCGGCGGCAGGGTGCCGCGAACCTCGACCTTCATGTTCTTGGACTTCTTCTGAATCAGCGTCTGGGTCGCCAGCACATGCTCGACCACGGACGTGCCGATGCCGTGGGCCAGTGCGCCGAACGCGCCGTGCGTGGCGGTGTGGCTGTCGCCGCAGACGATGGTGAAGCCCGGCTGGGTCCAGCCCTGCTCGGGGCCGACGATGTGGACGATGCCCTGGCGCACGTCGTCGACATCGTACATCTCGACACCGAAGTCCTTGGCGTTCTGGCGCAGCGCCTCGACCTGAATGCGCGACTGCTCGTCACGGATGCCCTGGATCCGGGTCGGATCGGTCGGCACGTTGTGATCCGGCACCGCGATCGTCTTTTCCGGATGACGCACGCCCCGGCCGGCCATGCGCAGTCCTTCGAAGGCCTGCGGGCTGGTCACCTCGTGGACCAGGTGCCGGTCGATGTACAGCAGGCCGGTCCCGTCGGCCTCTTCGTGCACCAGGTGGGCATCCCAGATCTTGTCGTACAGGGTCTTCTGATCGGTCATTTTGTATCTCGCTGGCTTGTATCGGCTGGATATAGGGAATGGACCGGCGTGGCACGCCGGCTTGGGTCAAGCACCGCGTAGCGGCTTGACGGTCAGCCCGTGGAACCGCCAGGGAAGGCGGGCGCGGTCGTCCATATCGAAGAACCGATGCATCCGGCATTCCATACTCCCGACGCCCCCGGGGAGCAAGGCCAGAGGAACCGATGCCGGTGGCGAGCGGCGCCGGTTTTGACTTGTCCCTGTGCGGAAGCTAGCTGTCAGGGAATGTGCCGACTGCCTCGAACCCGAAGGAAGGACCTGGGAATGCCGCAACTGCTCCGCCTCATGGTGATCTGGATGTGCCTGTTGAGCGCACCGGTCATGGCCCAAGGGGTGCCTGGCCTAAGCGCCCAATCGGCCACCGACGAGGCGGCAGAGGCGGAACCGGAAACGGTTGCAGAACCGGCCTCGACCGAAGCGCTGATCGAGCTTCTGCGCGACGATACTGCACGCGAGGCCCTGATCCGCCAGCTGGAACAGGCCGCCGCAGCGGACGCGACCGACCCCACGGGCGAGGCCGCGGCTGAGGCCACGCCTGAGGCACAGCCGATCAGCCGGTCCCTGGGGCGCGAGATATCGGACCTGACGCAGGCCGGCGTGACGCGGGTGTCGGCGACGCTGGCGGATCTGTCGGCGCAGCTGTCCAACCTGCCACAGACCATGGGCAATCTGGGGGATGCGGTCGATCCGCAGGTGGTGTTCAACGCCCTGCGCGACCTTGCGTTCGTGATTGCCGTGACCGTCGGCGCGTTTGTCGTGCTGCGCTGGCTGCTGAGCAAACCGGCCGACGCGCTTGCCCGCCGGTCTCACGGGGCGGGCTGGTTCGACACCGCGGTCTACCAGCTTGGCTACAGCATGCTGCTGGCCGCTGCCGTCATCCTTGCATGGGCGGCAGGCTATGCCCAGACGATCGGGTTCTACGAGGGCTT
>JBFHFG010000202.1:0-6027 GCA_041583815.1 Halovulum sp. | reverse complement strand
GGGCGCACGGCCATTCGACCTGTGGATCATCGTCGCCTGCGGCATTGGCGCGACCCTGATGCGCGGGGCGGGCTGCACCTGGAACGACCTGGCGGACCGCGACATCGACGCCAGGGTGGCGCGCACCCGCTCGCGCCCGCTGCCATCGGGCGCTGTCAGCCCACGCGCAGCCTTTGTCTGGTTGTGCGCGCAATGCCTGCTGGCCTTCGCGGTGCTGCTGACCTTCAACACGTTCACCGTGATCCTGGCCTGTGCGTCGCTGGGGTTCGTGGCGATCTACCCGTTCGCCAAGCGGTTCACTTGGTGGCCGCAGGTCTTCCTGGGACTGGCGTTCAACTGGGGCGCCTTCGTCGGCTGGGCGGCGCACACGGGAACCATCGGCTGGCCGCCGCTGCTGTTGTACCTGTCGGGCATGGCATGGACCCTGTTCTATGACACGATCTACGCCCACCAGGACGCCGAAGACGACGCGCTGATCGGGGTCAAGTCGACCGCGCGCCTGTTCGGCGGCGACTCGCCGCGCTGGCTGTTCGGCTTCCTGGTACTGTCGGTCTGCCTGATGGCGGCGGCCGTGATCCTGGCACTGGCGCCGCGCGGCGGCGTGGCGCTTCTGGCAGGCATCGGCGGCGCCTGGGCCTTCGGCTGGCACATGACGTGGCAGTTGCGGCAACTGGACATCGGCGACGGCCCCACCTGCCTGCGCCTGTTCCGCGCGAACCGCGAGGCCGGACTTCTGCCGGTCGCGGGCTTCGGCTTCGCGGTACTGCTGGCGGCCATCGCTTGAACGTCCCGGCCTCAGGGAATAGTGTGCCCGCGCACTCGGGAAACCGGAGGATGACGCGTTGCCGACACGGGCAGCCACCCTTTACGCGATAGCGGCGGGCATCGGTGCGGCAGGCGTCAGCGCCCTGGCCGCAACCGGCGGCGTTGCGCTGTTTGAAAGCCAGACACGAACCCATCTGGAATCGGCCTTGGAATCCGGGGATTCTTGGCTGCGGATCGAGGTCGACGGCACCATCGCGGTCCTGTCGGGCGAGGCGCCCAGCGTCTCGGCCCGCCGCGCCGCGCTGACCCGGCTTGGCGCCGTGCGCAACGGGCTGGTGATGCTCGACACCACCACCAGCCGGGACGGACCGGCGCTGGCACGGGCCGAACCCAAGCCCGAACCACTGGCCAAGCTGGCGCTGCGAATCCTTCTCAACGACGACGAAATCACCCTCATCGGCGAGATTCCGCGGACCGGCTCCGAGAACCCGCTGGAACCACTGATCAGGCGCCACGAGACGGTCACCGACATGACCCTGACCGCCGAAGGCCGGGTGCCCCAGTCCTGGGGTCCGGCGCTGGCACTGGCGGTGGACGCGGCCGGGCGGCTGCAACGCGGCCAGGTTCTGGTCACGCCGGACGAAATCGTGGTCGAAGGAACCGTGGCCGAAGCCGCGCTGCGCGACCCCGCGCTGGCCCACCTGGCGGCGAACCGCCCGGAAGGCGCACGCCTTCTTGCCCGCCTGACAGCGCCCCGCGACGTGATCGCGCCCTTCCCCTTCACCGCGCAGCTTCGTCCCGACGGCACACTGCTTGTCGAGGATTGCGCCGCCCCTGACACCGGCACGGCGCAGATGATCGAGGCCCGCGTCGCCGGGCTTGGCGCAGACATCGACTGCCGCATCGGCCTGGGCGCACCGTCCTCCGACTGGCCCGCTGCGGTGATCGCCGCGCTCGACACGCTGGAGTCGCTGGGGAGCGGCAAGCTTTCAATCGCTGACAGCGATGTCAGCCTGACCGGCCCGCGCGGCATGGCCCCGGCGCGGTTCACGACCCGGACCGACGCACTGTCGCAGGCGTTGCCGCCGGCCTTCGCGCTGATGGCCACCCTGCCCCCGCCCGACCGCGAGCGCGGACCCGCCGACCCGTCCCCGCCGACATTCAAGGCCGTCCGCTCGGAAGACGGGGCCGTGCGGATGCGCGGCGACCTGGTCTCGGACGAACTGCACGACAAGACGCTTGTGTTGGCCGAAGCGCATTTCGGCTTTGAAAGCGTCGTGGACGAGACAGAGCCGCGCGCCGACCTTCCGCCGGGCTGGTCCGCCCGCGTCATTGCCGGGCTCGAGGCATTGGGCCGCCTGCAGCACGGTCAGCTCGAAGTGACCGAGGACGTGATCCACGTCATCGGCACCTCGGCGTCAGAGACCGTCGAGGATGACGTACGCGAGGCCCTTGCCGCCCGCCTGCCCGACGCGACAGACACCCTACTGGAACTTTGGGTGTCCGAGGAGCTTGCGGTCGACCAGGTCATCGCCCTGCCCGGAGAGCTCTGCGCCGAGCAGATCTCGTTGATGCTCGAAGGCAACCAGATCCTGTTCCCGCCGGGCGAGACCGATATCGCCGACGAAAGCCTGGCAGCCATCGACGGCATCGCCGAGGTGCTGAAACAGTGCCCCGGCGCCAAGTTCGAAATCGAGGGCCACACCGACAGCCAAGGGCGTGAAAGCTCGAACATGGCGATCAGCCAGACGCGCGCTGACGCGGTCGTGACCGCGCTTCTGGAACGCGGCGTCGACATGGTGTTCCTCTATGCCACCGGCTATGGCGAGTCGCGCCCGATCGCCGACAACGACACCGAAGAGGGCCGCGCCCGGAACCGCCGCATCGCCTTCCGCCTTGTCACCGACGAAGACGAGACCGAAGCCGAAGCCCCCGAGGACGAGGCGACTGCCGAAGGCAGCGTGATGGCCGAGGCCGAGGACGGCGAAGCGGACGACGACACAGTAACCACGCGCGCCTCGATGGGGCCGACTCCGATCATCGAATCCACCACCGCCGACGCCGCCGACGGCGAAGTCGGGGCCACCGCGCTGTCGGTCGAGGATGACAGCCTGGAAAGCTCGGGCCATGACGGCGAGGAGTTCGACGATACAGAGGCTGAAACCGACCCAGACCTGGGCGAGATCAGCGACCATACCGACTTCCACGACCACACGGCGGACGGGGACGACGGCGCCGAACTGGCTCAGGCAGACGCAGGCACGGAAGCGGATGCCGACGCCTCGGAAGAACAGGCCGCCGACAGCGCAGCACGGGAAGCCGAAGACGATTCGGATGCAGATGCCGACGCGGCGCCTGCTCCGGAAGCGGCCGAAGACGATCTGGCTGCGCCCGCCGAAGACGGCGATGACAACACCGCGTCGGATAATGGCGCCACGACCGAAGCGGACGCCGAAACCGCCCCCGCGCCGGACGCCGATACCGCGACCGAAGACGAGCCTGAAGCGGATGCCCGAGAAGACACGCGCACGCGCACCTACAGCGGCGTCGGGCCCGGCCGCCCGCGCGCACGCCCCGAAGACCTGCCTGCCGTCGATTAGGACCATCTCACATGGATAGAACTCAGCTGACCTTGTTGGTGACCCTTGCGCTGTTCTGCGCCATGGGCGTCGGCTGGATCCTGCGCTGGGGCTACAACGTCCTGAATCCGCCGGCCCCGCCCGAGCCGAAGGACGACAGCGAATGGGCCGAATACGCCCGCGCCTGCGAAGCCGCCAAGGAACAGGCCGAACAGCGCCTGGCCGAGGTCGAGGGCGAGTTGGGCAACAAGCTGTCGCAGGCGCAGGCGGAACTGTCTGCGGCGATGGACGGGCTGGGGGAGTCGCGCCGCTACTCGCAGGAACTCGAAGGCCAGCTGGCCGCGCTCAAGGAAAAAAGCTGACCGGCGCTACCAGCGCCGCAGCGCCTCCTCGTCGGCCTCGCGCGCATCGACCCAGCGACCGCCGTCCGCCGTCGCCTCTTTCTTCCAGAACGGGGCGCGGCTTTTCAGGAAATCCATCAGGAACTCGGCCGCCTCGAACGCGTCGCTTCGGTGCGGCGAGGCGGTGGCGACCATCATGATCTGGTCGCCCGGATGCAGCAGCCCGTAGCGGTGAATGATCAGGCTGGCCTGAAGCGACCAGCGCTCGACCGCCTGCGCCTCGATCGCGGTCAGCGCCTTCTCGGTCATGCCGGGGTAATGCTCCAGCTCCATGCTGGTGATCGGCGCGCCCTTGGCAGTGCCGCGCACCAGCCCCGAGAAGCTGACCAGCGCGCCGATGTCGTCACGCCCGGCGCGCAGCGCGTTCAGTTCCGCGCCGATGTCGAAATCCTCGCGTTGAACCCGGACCGTCATGCTCAGCCCCCGGTCATCGGCGGGAAGAATGCGACCTCGCGCACCCCGTCCAGCGACGCATCCAGCGGCGACAGTTCCTGGTCCAGCGCCACGCGGATCGCGCTCATGTCCGAAAACGCCACGGCATAGCGTTCCTCGCGGGCCTTCAGTTCCTCGACCAGTTCGGCCACGGTGGTGGCGCCGGTCTCGATACGCTCTTTCGGCAGGCCGATGCGCTCGCGCACCCAGGCGAAATAGAGAACGTCCATCTCAGCCCTCCCTCGGGGTCAGGAACGGCAGCGCCTTGCGGAAGTAGTCGATGCCGGTGATCAGCGTCAGCAGACCGGCGGCCCATATCGTGACCACGCCCGCATAATACGCTGCCTGGAACCGCCAGACCACGCCCCGCAGGCCGAATTCATCCTCCGCGCCACCGGACAGGACCGCAAGCTCGCCTTCGGTCCCGATCTGGTTGTAGATCACAAGGTAATCGTACTGGAATATCCCGGCCAGCAGCAGCAGCGGGATCGCCACCATCTGCACCGTCGTCTTCCACTTCGCCAGTTTCGTCACGGCCAGCTTGCCCGCATCCGCGCCCAGGAATTCACGCAGGCCGGACACGAACACCTCGCGGAACAGGATCATTGCTGCCGGGATCAGAACCCAGGGGTTCAACCCGCTCAGCCCCAACAGCACGGCCAGCGCGATCACCACCATCGCCTTGTCCGCGATCGGGTCCAGCATCCGGCCAAAGGCACTGACCTGCTCCCATTTGCGGGCCAGCCATCCATCGAGGTAATCGGTCGCCGCCGCGCCGATGAACAGCACCAGCGCCAGCCAGTCCGCCATGGGTCGCGGCAGGACGACGAAGACCAGCGCGAAGGCAGGGGCCGCCAAAAGGCGCAGGACGGTCAGGATGTTGGGTATCGTATTCAACATACCCCGGCTTATCGCCCGCCTTGCATCAAATGCCAATGGCCCCCTTTCACCTGCCCCGCGGCGTGGTGTAGCGATGGGAAAACCCCTTGCAGGAGGCTCGCCATGCGCCCCACATCCCCCGGACGCTTTGTCCTCTATGTCTCGCTGATCGCCGCCATTGCCGCAGCGTTGACCATCTTCGGCCTGCTGCCGGTCTATGTCGCCGGGGTGGGTGGCGGAGAACTGGCCCTGATCGCCTACGGCGTCCTTCTGGCGGGGGTTCTGGTGCGCTTTCTCTAGTCGCGCAGAAGTGCAGCCAGACGGTTGACCTGCATCCGGGTGAAATGGGCCAGACAGTGCCCCAGACTTGCCGCGGCTAGCGGGTTGTCCAAGTCTATCTGCGAGGGCCGGCAGGCAAGATTGCGTTCCTTTAGCCAGTCCCGCTGCGCGGCCTGCACATCCAGGCCACGATCACGTGCCTGCGCGTAGAGCTTTCCCATCGCCCCATCGAAACCGGATAGGGCAGGATACCGGCAGATCACGTCGGCCGCGGGATCAAGGTCGCCGGTGCAATCAAAGCTGGGCCCATCCGTTAACACGACACCGGGTGGCAAAGGCTCGTAGCCTTCGCCCACGGCGTGCCCCGGCCGCAGCCAGGACCCGTGATTGCCCAGCCGGATGAAATCGTTGATTGGGTGCGCCCCCGCAGCATCCAGAATCCCTTGATAGACTGTCCCCTGCGGCCGCTGGCCGGTCGCAGGGTCGACGTAATGGATTTCTTCGTTGAATGTCTTCACGAACCAGGCCTGTCCTTCGATGCGAAAGACGTTGCACTGGACGGGGCCCAACCCCGCCTCGATGCCCTCTGCCACAAAGGAATCCGGCCCCGAGGCGGGGACAAGGCGACGATAGACAATCCCTTCAACCGAGCCAGGACGGGACGTGATCGAAGGAAAGGGCTGCCCCGAGGT
>JBFHFG010000201.1:0-6031 GCA_041583815.1 Halovulum sp. | reverse complement strand
GCTGGTCATCGACGACACGCTCGACGTGTTCGCGGTGCACGGCGTCGGCGGCATCTTCGGCACGATCATGATCGGCGTCTTCGGTGCGGGCAGCCTGTTCCCGCAACTGGGCGCGCTGGCCGTCGTTGGCGTCTACACAGTGGTCGTGTCCTATGCGCTGGTAAAGCTGACGGCGCTGGTCTTTCCGATCCGCGTGTCCGAGGAGGACGAGGTCGTCGGCCTCGACTTGGCCTCTCACGGCGAGCGGGCCTACGACGTAGTGTCCTGAAGACTGAATCCTGACAGACATGCGCCGCGGCTCGGACTGGGCCGCGGCGTTTTCTTGGGAGAGAACGGCGGCATGCCGGGCGGGGCCATTGGCGCGCGGCCCATCTGTCCCCGTGCGACGTTCAATTGTGGGGCGCTGGTAAGCGTCCTGCCGCTTGACTGACGCCGCTTGAAAAGAAAAAGGCACCGCAATGCGGTGCCTTGCATGGCTGGCGTCCCGAGGTCTTTCGGCTCAGGAGCTGGAAGACGTCGCGGTAGCGGTCGCGATCGGCTTGCCGTCCGCCTTCAGCGGATCGTCGTTGCGCTGGACCGAACCCTCGAAATGGGCGCCGCTCTCGATGGCGATGGTCTTGTGGACGATGTCGCCTTCGACGCGGGCGGTCGAGGTCAGGCGGACCTTCAGGCCGCGAACGCGGCCGACCACGCGACCGGTGACGACGACGTCATCGGCAACGACCTCGCCCTTGACGGTGGCGTTCTCGCCGACGGTCAGCAGGTGCGCGTGGATGTCGCCTTCGACAGCGCCTTCGATCTGGATGTCGCCGGTGGTCTTCAGATGACCGGTCACCACCAGGTCCGAAGACAGGACCGAGGGCTGCGCCTTGGGCTTCGGAGCCGTGGGCGGCGTGCCCGCGCTGGTGCTGGGCGCCGACGAAGGCGGGCTGGAGGGGGGCGTGGACGGCTTGGTCGTCGTCGTGGTCGTCGGGGTGTCCTGACCCTCGTGCGGTTTGTTCTTAGAAAACATCTTGAGCAGCCTTTATGTATGTCAGCGGGTTTACCGGACTGCCACCAAGCCGCACCTCGTAGTGCAGGTGTACGCCGGTACTGCGACCCGTGGTTCCCATATCGCCGATATGGTCGCCGCGGGCAATGCGGTCGCCGACCTTGACGTGGATTTTGTTCAAATGGGCGTAGTAGGTCTCGAACCCGAACGCGTGGCGGATCTTGATCAGGTTGCCGAAGCCGTTGGACCATCCGGCGTGGATTACGACGCCGTCGGCGGTCGCTTCGATGTTGGTGCCGCGCGGCGCGGCAAGGTCGATGCCGTTGTGCGACCGACGACCGCCGGTCTTGGGGTCGCGGCGCGTGCCGAAGCCGCTGGTGAACCGGTGGGCCTGCCGCACGGGCACGGTGAACGGGATCTTGGTGGCTGCGATCCGCATCATGTTCATGCGGTCCATGTCGCTCATCAGGCTGGCCAGACGCTCGTTCATCTCGGGCTCTTCGCCGGCGGCGAAACTGGCCGGGATCAGCATGCCATCGCCGCCGATGCCGCTGTATTCGCGGCCAACCTTCTGCAACAGGCTGTCGACGTCCAGACCGCTGCGCTCGAACATCTTCTCGAGCGGCTTGAACGAGACCTGTACTGCGTCCTCAAGCGTGGCGACAAGGCGTTCCTGCCGCTCGGCGTTGATTTCCATCTTCAGCTTCATCGCGGCGATCTGCGACTGAAGCTTGGTCAGATCCTCGCGTTGGAGGTCGCGGTCGCGCACGGCGTTGTGCAGTACGTCGGACATGGCGTCGAGGACGACCTCCATCTCGCCGGCCTGCTCGACGTCGGTGCCCATGTCGGTCCGCAGCGCGGCCAGCTTGCCGTCCAGCGCGGCGGCGCGGGTCTCGGCCTCGTCGCGGGTGCGGACAGCGACGACCAGCTTGTCGCGCATGGCGTCAAGTTCGGCCGCCAGTTCGTCCTGGGCGTCCAGGCTGATGCGCAGCGCCTGCTGCTGCTCGACGATGCGGGCCATGGCCTGGTTCAGGTTGGCGGTGGCCTTGCGGGCGCGGGCTGTGGCGGCGGCGAGGCGGGTGTCCAGCGTCTCGATCCGCTCGCCGTAGGCCTGCTCGACCATTCCGACCTCGGCACCTTGTCCGGTGTCGCCGAGGCTCGAGACCAGGAAACCCGCCGTGGCGGTCAGCGTCCAGCCAAGACCGAGCGTCGCTGCTGCGACCAGCGTGATCACCCGACCGCGGGTCAGCCGGATCTCATGGGTGGCTTCCGAAGTCTCGATGAGGATGCGATGAGGACGCTTCTGGGGATCGGTCGCGGTGGTTTGAGCCGCCATCGTGTTCTGATCTTCCATTGTTGCTTTTGCCCTGCGCAAGGGGTGCTTAGCCGGGCTTTCCTGTCGTGCTTATCCAAGCACCGCCCCGGGCGCAACGCGGGCCCGGGTATTTCCGTTTGGCATCGGCAGGATATCGCTCACCCGTCCGTGTGCTTGCGAGAGCCTGCGGGAGTGTCCGCGCGCGAGGGTTCCTCGGCCAGCGGCCAGTAGAAATCCGGCGGCAGCCCGGCCTCGGCGCGCTTCTCGGTGTTGAACGGCGGTTTCAGCGCCCCGTGGAAATAGGTTCGGACAAGATCGTGGAACCGGTCCTTCGGGTCGCGGTCGTGGCGGCCGCACAGGAAGTGGAACCATTTCGAGCCATAGGCGACATGGCCCACTTCCTCATCGTAGATCACCTTAAGCGCGGCGACCGTGTCGTCGTCGCCAGCCTTGTCGTACAGGGCGATCATGCCCGGCGTCACGTCCAGCCCGCGCGCTTCCAACACCATCGGCACCACCGCCAGCCGGGCCTCGAGGTCGTGGGCGGTATCCTCGGCCGCGCGCCACATGCCGGCATGGGCGGGCATCGCGCCGTAATGGCTGCCGTGCGCTTCAAGACGGTCCGCCAGAAGGTTGAAATGTTTTGATTCCTCGTCCGCCGCGCGCACCCAGTCATCGTAGAATCCGGGCGGCATCGGGATATCGGTGAAACGGGCAATGATGTCCCAGTGCAGGTCGACGGCGTTCAGTTCGATATGCGCGATGGCGTGCAGGATTGCCAGCCGGCCGGGCCGGGTGTTGGGCCGCCGGCGCGGCACGTCGCGCGGGTCCAGAAGTTCCGGGCTGTCCGGACGCGCGGGGGCGTCGGGCGGGGTGGCCGCGCCCACGGGCAGCGGCGTTCCCGCGTCGCGCCCCGCGAACCAGCGCGCGGCAAGGTCGCGCGAAAGCGCGGTCTTCGCGCGGGCGTCGGCCGTGGTCAGAACCGCGACGGCGGCCTCGGCCAGGGTCGCCGGGGTTGGTGTGGCCGGGGTCAGAGGCGCCCGGGTCAAAGCGCGCGAACCGCGTCCAGGACTTCCTCGGCGTGGCCGGGGACCTTCACCTTGCGCCATTCACGGGCGATCCGCCCGTCGCGGTCGATCAGGAAGGTCGAGCGTTCGATACCCATGAAGGTCTTGCCGTACATGCTTTTCTCTTTCCACACGCCCAGCCGTTCGCACAGATCGCCGCCTTCGTCCGACAGCAGCGGAATGCCCAGGTCGTGCTTGGCGACGAACTTGTCGTACTTGGCGACAGGGTCCTTGGACGCGCCCACCACTTCGGCCCCGGCGGCGCGGAATTGCTCGATCAGGCCGGTGAAGGCGATCGCCTCCTTGGTGCAGCCGCTGGTGTCGTCGCGTGGGTAGAAATACAGCACCAGCGCGCGTCCGGCGAAATCGGACAGCGACATGCTTTCGCCACCGTCGCGGGGCAGGGTGAAGTCGGGGGCGGGATCGCCGGGCCGGGGTACGGTCATGATCGCTCTCTTGCCTTGGTGCGGATGCGGGACACTGTTATGGTACGAAGTCCGCCTCGGGCAAGGGCGGGCAGGCAGGTAAGAAAATGGGTTCCCCGCGTACCGGAGAGATAATCCGGGCGGTGCCGACCGGTGCCGCCTGCGGGAAAGGAGCCGCTTGAAGGCAAAACGACTGCAGAACACCACGCTCGTTACGGGGAAACGGCAGCGCGCGCGCGTTCGCCGCGGCCCCGGTGCGGCATTCTGCAGCTTCTGCCTGCGCGAAACCTGCTCGGCGGTGACCAAGGTGGTGACGCTGTGCGCGATCCTGGCGGTCGGGCTGATGTTGATCCTGCAGGACGGAAAGCTGTCGCTGGACCGGATCGCGCCGGAACTTGGCCGCCTGGTTGCCGAGCGTCTGGGCGCGGATGACGTGCACGTCGGCGATATGTCGCTCAGCCTCGGGGCGGGCGAGGGGCCGGCGGGGCTGACCCTGTCCGACGTTCGGATCGGCGGGCTGGCGGGCGGCGGCACGGTCGTGGTGCCGCGCGTCGCCACCGGGTTTTCGATGGCCGACAGCCTGCGCGGCCGGATCCGCCCTCGCACGCTGGAACTGGACGGTATCGGCCTTGGCCTGCGCCGCACCGCCGACGGGGCGCTGCGGCTGGGCGCGGCGGATGGCGAAACCCCGGTTCGCCTGTGGCCGCCGACAACCGAGGGTGAAACGGCGGACATGGCCGCCTTCCTGCGGGCGGTGACCGGGAACGGCGGGCCGCTGATGCTGGACAAGCTGGAATATGTCGCCTTCGAGCAGGTGGCGCTGCGCTTCGAGGATGCGCGGACCGGAACCGCCTGGCAGGCCGATGATGCCGCGGCGCGTCTGCGGCGTGACGGCGATTTCCTCAGCGGATCAGTCAACGCGGTCCTGCGACGGCAGGGCGCGGCACCGGTGCCGGTGCTGGCATCGGTCGCGCGCAACGACCGGACCGGGCAGACCCGCTATCAGATTCGGTTCGAGAATGCCCGCCCCGCCGACCTGGCCGAGCAGATCGCGGTGCTGGACTGGCTGGCGGTGATCGACGCGCCGGTTAACGGCGCGCTGGCGGCCGAGTTCGCCGACGATGGCACGCTGTTGTCGCTGTCCGGGCACCTGGACATGGGGCAGGGCGCCGTCACCCCGGTGCCGGGCCGCGAGATCCGGTTCGAGGGCGCGGATGCCTATTTCACATGGGATGCCGACCGGTCCGCCTTCGACGTGGTCCGGCTGTCGCTGGACACCGCCTATGGCGCGGTGAGCGCGCGCGGTACGGTGCTGGTCGAGCGGACCGATACCGGCGGCGTCGCCAGCCTGACGGGCCAGCTTGCGCTGACGGACGTGACGTTGGCAGCCAATCCGGGCGGCGATGCCCCGGTGCGGTTCGATACCGGCGAGGCATTGGCGCGGGTGACGCTGGACCCGTTCCGCATCGACCTTGGCCGCGTTGCGATGCGCCGCGGTGCGGCACAAATCGAGGTTACTGGGCATGTCGCGGCCTTGCCCGACCGCTGGCAGCTTGCACTGGATGCCCACGCCGCAAACCTGGGCATCGACGAAGTGATGGCCGGCTGGCCGGTCGACCTGGTGCGCAACCTGCGCCGCTTCCTGTCCCGCCGGATCGAGACGGCACAGCTGGACCGGCTGGACGCGTTTGTGCGCTCGGACGGCGGGCGTCCTGGGATCGGGCTGGACTTCACCTTCGACGCCGCGCGGGCGCGGCTGGTCGACGGGATGCCACCCCTGGTCGACGGCCGGGGGCGGGCGCAGCTGGTGGGCGAACGGTTCGACCTCATGCTGGAGCAGGGCCGCACCGGTCCCGGCGCGGGCGAGGGGCTGGACCTTTCCGGCAGCAGTTTCTCGATCACCGATGTCCGGGCCGAGCCGGTGATGGGGCAGGTGGCGTTGACCGGGCGCGGCGGGATTCCGCAGATGCTGGCGCTGATCGACAATCCGCCGCTGCGGCTGCTGACGCGTGCCGGTCTGGATGCGGGGCTGGCACAGGGCCGGGCCGAGGCGCGGGTCGATCTGGCGATCCCGCTGATCGACGGTCTGCGCGCCGATGACATCGGCATCACGGCCAGTGCCGTGCTGACGGATGTCCGCTCGGACACGTTGGTCCGGGACCGTCCCTTGCAGGCCGAACGGCTTGAGCTGACCGCGGACCGCGACACGCTGCGCGTCGAGGGGCCGGTGACG
>JBFHFG010000200.1:0-6045 GCA_041583815.1 Halovulum sp. | reverse complement strand
GTGGTCGCTGAGGTTCCGGCAATGGCAGACGATCATGTCACCCTCGGATGTTGCGGCGGGACGGGTCTCCGCCCCGCCGGATCGCGTGTTACTGGAAGACCGCTTCGGGGTCGTCCAGGCTGTCCGAGCCCTCGACCGTCACACCTTCGAGGCCGACGACCTGCACCGCACGCTCGATGTTGCGGGTCTGGGCGACCAGCGCGTCGATCGCGGACTGGATCAGCGCCTCGCCCTCGGCGTTTCCGGCGGCGAGCATCTGGTCATAGGCCATGCCGGCCTCGGCGGTGGACTTGATCGCGCCCAGCGCAATCATCGTTTCGTTCAGGTCGGCGCGCAGATTGGCCGCCAGTTCCGGGTCACGATCGGCGACCACGTCCTGCAGCGACGGCCCCTCGACGACCGAACCGTCGATGCGCACGTAGCGCCCGGTATAGACGTTCCGCATGCCCAGCCCGTCGTAGTAGTGGCTGTTGTGCGTGTTGTCCGAGAAGCAGTCATGCTCTTCCTCGGGGTCGTGCAGCAGGATCCCCAGCTTCATGCGCTCGCCCGCCTGCTCGCCGTAGGACAGCGAACCGATGCCGGTGAAGGCCATGACAAGACCGTTCGTCGGATCGGCGGTCACATCGGCGCGGCCCTGCCCGCCCTCGGACCAGAGCGCGACGGCATCCTGAAGGTCCGAGATCAGCAGGTCGGTCGCGGCGACAAGGTACTGCGCGCGGCGGTCGCAATTGCCGTTGGTGCAGTTGGCGGTATCGAAATCACTCGCGGGGCGGGCGCCTGCGCCGGCCTCGGTCCCGTTCAGATCCTGCCCCCACAGCAGGAATTCGATGGCGTGATAGCCGGTGGCGACGTTGGCCTCGATCCCGTCCAGCTCGTGCAGCTCCTGCAGCAGCGCGGGCGTGATCTCGGCGGCATCGAGCGTGGTGCCCGAGATGTCCAGCGAGGCGTTGGCGACGATGTTCGCCAGCGCGTAGGGGTTCTCGTCATTGCAGCCGAATAGCGGATCGACGTAATCGATCAGACATTCGTCCAGCGGCCAGGCGTTGACCTTGCCTTCCCATTCATCAACGACCGGGTAGCCGAAACGGAACGCCTCGGTCTGCTGATAGGGCACACGGGCGTTCAGCCAGGCCGCCTTGGCCGCTGCCAGGTTTTCCTCGGTCGGCTGATCAACAAGGGCCTGCACCGCCTCACGCAGCTTTTCGGCCAGCGTCAGGCTGTCCTCGTAGCCGGCCTGGGCAATGTCGGCATAGTTGTCCAGAACCGCCGCCGGATCGGCAGCCTGAGCGGCACCGGCAAGAGCGCCAAGCGCAGTCGTGCACAGGATCAGGCGCCGCAATGTCGTGGGCAGTGTCATGGGCAGGGTCATCGGGTTCCTCGTCGATTGGTACGGGCGAAAGACTCTCGTTCCTATACCAGATGGAAATTGTCGGAAAAGGCAATTCCGACAAATCCAGTCGAAAATTGTGAAAGGGGCGCGAACGCCCCCTTCGATATCACCCGGGATAGCCGGATCAGCTGGAGGTCGGGCGCGACCAGATCCACAGCGCGTTGTTCTCGTGCTGGCTGGTGTCTTCGCCGATCACGACGTCACCATTGGCTCGCACCAGGATGTTGTCCGGGTTCGAGATCGAGTCGACCGGGCACAGCTTGGTGTCGGCGTCGTAGCCATGACCGGCAACGACCGGCTCCATGCGCGAGACGTTGAACGCTGCGTCCAGCTCCATCTCGTAGACGACGCCGCACAGGTTCTCGGTCAGCTGGATGTCACCCTCGTCGTCCGACATGCCTTTGCCGATCTCCGACATCGCCATGTACATGAACGGAACCGACCCGTCGGCCGCGCCGTCGAGGTTGATGTTCACGCCTTCCATCTTGCGGAACTCGGCGGTCGCGCCCTTGGCAGCGGCAGCCTTGCGGGTTTCCAGGAAGACGACGCGGTTGTCGGCGGCTTCACCGGCGGCCCAGGCGGCCACGTCGGCGTCGGTCAGGTAGTTCGACTCGCCCGCGACATGGTCTTCCAGCGCGATGCCGTCATACTCGTTGACCCAGGCTTCGATCTCGTCGTTGGTGCCGTGGGCCAGTTCGATCCACTCGATGCCGAAGCCGGTTTCGGCCGGATCATTGCCCTCGTCCTGCGTGACCTTGGCGGCGTAGAGCGTACCGGCGGTCAGATCGCCCGCGGTGTCGGCGACGAACTTGAAGAAGACGACGTCGGTGCCGTCATCCGACAGGTAGGCGGTCTTCTGGTCGGGCATGACCACGGCGTTCTCGTGGCTGAAGCGGCCCATGGCGAACATCTTCACCGGGGTAGCGGATTCCGCCGGGTCGGTCACTTCGACGATGTAGCCGTAGTCGTAGGGGTTCGGATATTCGCCCTCGCCCAGGTACGACGCCAGCATCTTGGTGTCGTCGATGTACTTGTACTCTGGGTTGTTCCAGTCGGCGGTGTCGTCGAAGTACAGCTCTTCCGAGGTCAGCGGGGTGCCCCAGGGCGACATGGTGCCGAAGCAGTTCACCCAGGTTCCGCCGACGGCCGAGAAGTCGACCATCATGGTGTCCTCGACCGACCACATGCCATCCTCGGCGCGGGTCAGCTTGGCGCGGGACATGCCGCCGGGGCGGTTTTCCCAGTTGGTGAACAGGAAGCCTTCGTTGTCACCGGTCGGAACGAAACCGTTGAAATCCGGGTCGTTGGAAACCAGCAGATCCTCGCCCGCGCGCGACCGGATGATCGAGCCTTCGTCGCCTTCCGACAGCAGGATCTGGTAGTCGCCCAGCGTCGATTTCACGACTTTCTTGTCGGCGTCCTCGGTCAGCGGGGCCAGCGCGTCAGCCGACCAGTTGACGTTCGAGATCACGCCGACGACGGCCTTGGCGTATTCGGTGCCAATGTCGCTGTCCGGGTGCTGCATGTTCAGGAACAGGTCGTCGCCCTGCTCGTAAAGACCTGTGATCTCGGCGCCCAGCGGGGCGGTCAGGACCATTTTCGGGCCTTCGGCCAGCGCGGGACCGGCCAGGACGGTGCTGCCCAGAAGCAGCGCGGAAAGGGTGGTTGTGCGGACAGACATAGGGACCTCCACTGTGGAATAAGGTGAACCGGCTGCAGCGGACGCCGCGGCCGGATCACGCGCGACCATTCCACCTGTCCGTGTACGGCGTGTTACAGGCTTATGTCAGTTCCATGACGGGCGCATCCCATCCCTGCCCTTGCGTCCCCGCCTGCGGTGGCGCAAGACGGACTGACCCACCGCAGAAGGAGGTTTCATGTCCGACACCGACGTTTCCGCCGAAGCCAAACCCAGTTGCTGCGCGCCCCGCGCCTCTGCCGGGCCGGGAAACGCCGCGCCGGAGTATGCCGCCTTCGCCGAAGCCGCGGACGCGGTGCAGCCCGCCGCCCCCGAGGTTCGCGCGGAACTGCGCGCCAGACTGATCGAGATCCCCGGCGGTTTCTTCGACATGGGCGCGCGCAAGCCGAATTACCCCGACGACTTCGAGGGGCCTGTGCGCAAGGTCCACGTGTCGACCTTCGCGGCAGCCCCGTTCACGGTGACGGTCGCGGAGTTTGCCCGTTTCGTCGAGGCGACCGGCTACCGGACCGTGGCCGAGACCGAGGGCTGGTCCTTCGTCTTTCACCTGCTGCTCGAGAATTCGTCGGCCTATACCAAGCATCCGCCGCAGACGCCGTGGTGGCGGCAGGTCCACGGTGCGACATGGGCTACGCCCGAGGGGCCGGGCACCACGACCGAGGGGCGCGAGAATCACCCCGTCACCCATGTCTGCTGGTTCGACGCCATCGCCTATTGCCGCTGGGCCGGGCTGCGCCTGCTGACCGAGGCCGAATGGGAAAAGGCCGCGCGCGGCGGGCTGGCGCACAAGAAATACCCTTGGGGCAACGTGCTGGAACCGGGCGGCCAGCATCGCTGCAACATCTGGCAGGGCAACTTCCCGAACGAGAACACGCAAGCCGACGGTTATCTTGGCACCGCGCCCGTCGATGCGTTCGAGCCGAACGGCTACGGGCTGTGGAACATGACGGGCAACGTCTGGGAATGGTGCAACGACTGGTTCGGGCCCGGTGAGCCGCCGCACAAGCTGCCGCCGCGCGATCCGCAGGGCCCCGAGACCGGCAACGCCCGCGTGATCCGGGGTGGGTCTTTCCTGTGCCACCATTCCTATTGCGTGCGCTACCACGTGCATTCGCGGTCGCGGAACACGCCGGACAGCACCAGCAGCAATACCGGCTTCCGGGTGGCGGCGAGCGTTTGATTTGAAGTGCAGGGGCACCGCCACTAGCGGTCGTGCATCCCCTTCCCTTCCAGGATCCGCGGCGCGTGCCTTTCCACCCGGTTCGCCCGCGTCGCGGACTGCTTCGCATCCGAGATGTGCAGCACGTAGCCCCGTTGCCGCCCCGGCGTCAGCGCCTCGAACGCGGCGCGAAACGCCGCGTCGGAGTCCAGCTTAGCCTGTAGCTCGTCGGGATAGACCAGTTCGCGCCGGGCCTTGAAGTCGACCTTCAGCCCGGCCTTCTGGACGGCGATGGCGCTTTCGATGATCGCCCGCAGCGCATCCGCCTGCGCGTCGATCTCAGCGACGCTGCAGAACCGCATCTGTCGCGCCGCCTGCGAGTTCTTGCCCGGTGCGACCAGCAGACCTTCGGGATCGTCGATCAGCGCGCCTTTCAGAAAACCCAGCCCCGCGTAATCCTTCATCGCATGCAGGATCACCACGTTGCCGCCATCGTGGGTATAGCAGGGCTGACGCCACTTCAGTTCCTCGGTCAGCGGGAACTCCAGCAGGATGGCGCGCAGACGCCGCTGCTCCTCGGGCCAGAGCTTGGCCTTGGTGAAATAGGGGTCCAGGCGGCGGGCTTCGGTCATGGGACGCAGCCTAGCCAAAAGAAAAGCGCGCCGCCAAGTGGCGACGCGCGATCAGGCAAGCATCGGCAGGTGTGACCCGCCGCGGCCTTAGTGGTTGTTGCGCGGAATGCCCTTGCCGGCCACGTCCTTGTAGGCGTCGGCGCCGCGCAGGATCATACCGTCCGCCAGCGGTTCGACCTTCTCGCGGAAGATCTCCTGCCACGGGGTCTGGCTGGGCGGCGACTGGTAGCCGCCGTTGGCGTCCAGTTCCTTGCGGCGCGCGGCAAGTTCGGCCTCGTCCAGAAGCACGTCCACCCGCGCCTTCTTCAGGTCGATCCTGATCCGGTCGCCGTCGCGCAAAAGGGCAAGGTTGCCGCCGTCCGCCGCTTCGGGCGATGCGTTCAGGATCGACGGCGAGCCCGAGGTGCCCGACTGCCGCCCGTCACCGATGCAGGGCAGCGAGTGTATGCCGCGCTTCAGCAGTTCACCCGAGGGACGCATGTTCACCACCTCGGCGCCGCCGGGATAGCCCTTGGGGCCGGCGCCGCGCATCACCAGCACCGAATTCTCGGTCACGCCGGTGGCCGGATCGTCGATCCGGTGGTGGAAATCCTCGGGGCCGTCGAAGACGACGACATTGCCCTCGAACGCCTCTGGGTCGTCGGGATTCGAAAGGTACCGGGTGCGGAACTCTTCCGAGATCACCGAGGTCTTCAGGATCGCGCTGTCGAACAGGTTGCCGGTCATGTTCAGGAAGCCCGCCGAAGGCAGCATCGCCGTATCGACCGACCGGATCACGTCCGGGCTGATCGAGCGTTTGTCGCCGCAGTTCTCGCCCATCGACTTGCCGTTGACGGTCAGCGCGTCGGGGTTCGGCAGCATGTCGGCGGCCATCAGTTCGCCCACCACGGCAGGCACGCCGCCCGCGCGGTGGTAATCCTCGCCCAGGTACTCGCCGGCCGGCTGAAGGTTGGTCAGCAGCGGCACGTCATGGCCGATGCGGGTCCAGTCATCGTTGTTCAGCTCGACGCCCAGGTGCTTGGCGACCGCGTTCAGGTGGATCGGCGCGTTGGTCGAACCGCCCAGCGCCGAGCACACGGCGACGGCGTTCTCGAACGCCTCGCGGGTCATCACGTCGGACGGGCGCAGGTTCTCCCACACCATGTCCACGATGCGGCGGCCGGTG
>JBFHFG010000199.1:0-6070 GCA_041583815.1 Halovulum sp. | reverse complement strand
TCAAGGCGCACCGACAGGGTCATCGGCCCGCAATCCATTTGGCAACGCGGGTCGCGACCAGTTCGGACAACAGCAGCGCTCCCATCGCGACGACGACCGAGACCAGCACCAGCCTCAGTGCCGAGGATTCGCCGCCGGGCACCTGCAGGAACGCGTAGATGGCCGAAGGCAACGTTTGCGTTTGGCCGGGAATGTTAGACACGAAGGTGATCGTCGCGCCGAACTCGCCCATTGCCTTGGCAAAGGCCAGGATCGCGCCGACGATCACGCCGGGCAGGATCAGCGGCAGGGTGACGGTCAGGAACACCCAGCTGCGCGAGGCGCCTAGGGTCGCCGCGGCCTGCTCCAGCCGTGGATCCACCGCTTCAATCGCCAGCCTTATCGCGCGGACCATTAGCGGGAACGCCATGATCCCTGCGGCAAGTGCCGCGCCGGTCCAGCGGAAGGCAAAGACGAGTCCGAACGTATCCTCAAGGAACTGCCCCACCGGCGCGCGGCGGCCAAAGGTCGCCAGCAGCAGATAACCTGTCACCACCGGGGGCAGGATCAGTGGCAGGTGGACAAGGCCGTTCAGCAGTTGCCGCCCGGGAAACCGCCAGCGGGCCAGCGCATGGGCGATGAAAATGCCGGGCGGCAGGCTGACCAGCGTGGCCCAGAAAGCGACGCGCAGCGACAGCGCGACCGCCTGCCAGTCCTCGGGTGAGAGCCAGTCCGCCACGGTCAGTCGGGCACCGTAAAGCCGTGGCGGCGGAAAACCTCGGCTGCCTCGGGCCCGGAAAGCCATGAAAGCAGCTCGCGGGCCTCGGGGGGCGCGTCGGCGGTGGCGGCAAGCGGATAGCGGATTGGCGGATGGCTATCGGGCGGGAAGTGGGCGGCGACGGTCACGGCGGGTTCGGCTGCCGCGTCGGTGGCATAGACCACGCCGAACGGGGCCTCGCCGGTGGCGACCAGCGCCAGCGCGGCACGCACATTGTCGGCCTGTGCGGCCTTGGGCGACAGGTCCTGCCACAGGCCCAGCGCCTGGAACGCCGCCTTGCCGTACATCCCGGCCGGTACCGCGTTGACCAGCGCCATCGCCAACCGCTCGTCGCCCAAAGCGCGCGAAAGCGCACCGGGCGCCAGCGGATCGGCCAGCGAAACACCGGGGGCCGCGATCAACACCAGCGTGTTGCCCAGCAGGTCCAGGCGGCTGGCCGCATCGATCAGCCCGTCGGCCTGAAGCACGTCCATCCAGTCCTCGTTGGCCGACAGGAACAAGTCCGCCGGGGCGCCCTGCTGGATCTGCCGCGCCAGTGCCGAACTGCCCGCGTAGGAGGTGACGACCTCGTTCCCTGTCTCGGCCTCCCAAAGTGCTGCGGCCTCGTCCAGCGCGTCGCGGGTGCTGGCGGCGGCGAAAACGGTCACCGTTCCGGCACCCACAGGGGCGGCCAGTACAAGCAGGGTGGCGAGGATCAGGTGACGGATCATCGGGGCGGCTCCTTCGCCCTGCAGGTAAGCGACCGTACGGGGGCGGGGCAAGACCCTAGGCTGCGGCGCGTTGCCCGTAAAACCGGGTCAACAGGATCGGCGTCAGGTACATCGGGACCTGGTAGCAGCCAATGAAGATCAGCAGCGGGTCGGTGATCTCGGGCGGAAGGGCGACAAGGAAAAGCGCGATGTTCCGGTTACCCGCGACGATCGAGACCGGCACCGCCGCCGAACGCCCTCGCATCACGGCATGCGTCGCCAGTTGCAGGCCGAAATTGGCGGCCACGGCGACTGCCAGCCACGCAGCGACGGTCACCGGCTCGGTTCGCAGCGCAGGGCCGAGCGCAGACATCAGGCCCACGACCAGTACGCCGAGCAGGATCGCCGATATCCCGTCCAGCGACTCGCGGTTCCGGTCGGACAGCTCTTTCGCCACAGTCGCGCGCAGGGCGAAGGCCGCCAGAACCGACACCGCGATCACCGCGAAAAGGCGCAGGGCAGCCATCATGACGGCCTGCGGCTCGCCCAGCGCGGGGGACAGAAGCAGCACCGGCATGACGGTCAGGGGCACCAGCGCGGTCCCAAGGATCAGCAGGCGCATCGCGGGAGCCGGGTCGCGGCCCAGCATCACCGTGAAATTCGGACTGCCGGTGATCGACGAGGCAGACAGCATCAGCACCAGCGCGACGGCCAGCGGCGTCTGCGCCTGCCCCAGCGGTAGCAGGATCAGCACCAGCGCCACCGGCAGCGCGCATTGCAGCAGCAGGACCAGCCCGGCCGACCGGCCCAGATCGCGCAAGCCCCCCACCGCCCGGCGCGGGCCGATGCGGAAAGCGTTCAGGAACAACAGCAGTGCCACAAGTTGCGGCAGCCAGTCCCGCAGCGTCGCCGCAAGCGATGGCAACAGCAGCCCGGCCAGCAGACCGCCAATCAGGCAGTACCGCGCGTGGCGCGCGGCGAAGTGCAACGCTGCATACACCCGCTAGCCCCCCGGAGCCTGGCGGATGTTGTCCGGCAGCCAGGTGGCGAGGTCCGGGAAGGCGATCAACACGAACACCATCACCACCATGATCGCGAACATCGGCAGCGCAGCGCGGGCGATGAAGCTCATCTCGTGGTTGGTCATGCCTTGCAGCACGAACAGGTTGAAGCCGATGGGCGGGGTGATCTGCGCCATTTCCACGACGACGACAATGAAGATGCCGAACCAGACAAGGTCGATGCCCGCCTGCCGGATCATCGGTTCCACCACCGCCATGGTCAGCACCACCGACGAGATCCCGTCGAGAAAGCAACCGAGGATGATGTAGAAGACCAGCAGTGCCATCAGCAGCTCGAACCGGCTGAGTTCAAGCGAGGCGATCAGGTTCGCAAGCCCCCTCGGGATGCCGGTGAAGCCCATCGACAGCGACAGGAAGGCGGCCCCGGCAAGGATCAGCGCGATCATGGCGCTGGTGCGCACCGCGCCCATCAGGCTTTCGCCGAAGCTGGACCACGTCAGCGAGCCCTGCCCCGCCGCCAGCGCCAGCGAGCCCAGCACGCCGAACGCTGCCGCTTCGGTCGCCGTGGCAAACCCAAGGTACATCGAGCCGATCACCAGCAGGATCAACAGGATCACCGGAACGAGGAACCGGGAGTTCTTGACCCGCTCGGCAAAGCTCATCACCGGCTCGGGCTTGGGGTTGAAGGTTTTCGACAGCTTCGAGGTGATCGCGACATAGGTCATGAACATCCCGGCCAGCACCAGTCCCGGCAGGATGCCTGCCATGAACAGTTTCGAGATGCTTTCGCGCACTGTCACGCCATAGACGATCAGCGTCAGCGACGGCGGGATCATAAGGCCCAGCGTCGCCGCACCCGCCAGCGTGCCGATGATCATGCGTTCCGGGTATTCGCGCGCGCGCAGTTCCGGCACCGACATCTTGCCCACGGTGGTCAGCGTCGCTGCCGAAGAGCCCGAGACTGCGGCGAACACCGTGCACCCGACGATATTGGTGTGGATCAGCCCGCCCGGCAGCCGCGCCATCCACGGGGACAGGCCGCGAAACATGTCTTCTGACAATCGGGTGCGATAGAGGATCTCGCCCATCCAGATAAACAGCGGCAGCGCGGTCAGTGTCCATGAGGACGAGGCCGTCCAGATGATCGTCGCCATCGCATCCCCGACGGGGCGCGGGGTGAACAGTTCCATCCCCACCCAGGCGACGCCCAGCAGGGCAAGGCCCACCCAGACGCCGGATCCCAGCAGCAGGAACAGGACGAACAGGAAAATCGTGATCGCGCCTATTTCGCCCATGTCATTCCGCCCGGCTTTGCTGCGAAGTATCGGACTTTATGCCGTGATCCCCCGCGAAGATGATCTGGATCAGGTGGTCGGTCAGCGCCACGGCGAAAACGACCGAGCCGATGGCCATCGGCATCTGCGGTATCCACAGCGGCGTCGCATCCTGCCCCTGACTGACATCACCCAGCTTGCGCGACCACAGCACCATGTTGATCGCATAGCGCGCCAAAAACCACGCGGCGGTGGCGCCAATGGCGAAGCACCACAGCTCCAGCCAGCGGCGATGGCGACCGGCGATGTTCAGAAGGATGCCGACGCGGATATGCGCGCCCCGGTTCAGCGCGTGGGCGAAGGCGAAGAAACTGGCCCCGGCCATGCAGTATCCGGCATAGCTGGCGGCACCGGGGAACAGCAGTCCCGTCCAGCGGGCGACCATCTGCGCCACGATGATGGCAAGCATCACGATCAGGAACCCGGCGGCGATCATGCCGCAGCCGTAGTAGATCGCGTCGAGTGTGCGTCGGATGACTCTCAGCATCGGCATTCGGCCGGGCGGGGCGCACGTGGTGCCCCGCCCGCCGTGATCAGTTGCCGGACTTGAAGGCGTCGATGATCGACTGGCCCTTCTCGCCCGCGGCTTCCAGCCATTCGGCGGTCATCGTCTCGCCGATTTCGCCCAGCCCCGCACGCAGCTCGTCACCCGGTTCGGCGACGGTCATGCCGCCTTCGGCCAGACCGTCCAGGTAAAAGTTGGTCAGTTCCCGCGATTTGGCCAGACCTTCCTCGGCAGCGGCGGCGGCGCAGTCGCTCATGGCGGTCTGCTGCTCCTGGCTCAGGCCATCCCAGGCGTCCTTGTTGGCGAAGACGGTGTTGCGCGGCAGCCAGGCATCTACGGTATAGAAATGGGACAGATGCTCCCACACCTTCTCGTCATAGCCGGTCGAGCCGGAGGACACGAACGCCTCGGCGACACCGGTCGCCAAAGCCTGGCTCAGCTCGGCCGCCTCGATCTGCACGGGCTGCATCCCGGCAAGCTCGGCCAGCCGTGCTGTCGCCGAATTGTAGGCACGGAACTTCAGCCCCGACAGATCGTCCACAGAGATGATTTCCTTGGGCGCATACAGCCCCTGCGGCGGCCACGGCACCGAGTAGAGCAGCACGAGGTTCTGGCTTTCCAGCAGTTCCGACAGCGCCGGGCCTGCGGCCTCGGCCAGCTTCACCGAATCGTCGAACGAGGAGGCAAGGAACGGCACCGAGTCATAACCGAACAGCGCATTCTCGTTGGCGTGGGCGGACAGCAGGCGCTCCCCGATCAGGGCCTGGCCGGTCTGCACCGCGCGCTTGATATCCCCGCCCGAGAACAGAGAGCCGTTCGGATGGGTGACAATCTCGATCTCGCCGCCGGTCGCCTCGCCCACGCAGGACGCGAAGCTGGCGGCGGTTTCCGAATGAAAGTTGGTCGCGGGATAGGCCAGGGGCATGTCCCAGGTCTCGGCGAAGGCGGGCGCGGCGGCGGCGGCCGTCAGCGCGGTGGCGGCAAGCAGATGCGTGATCTTGGTCATCTTGTTTTCCCTGTTGCTGAGTTTGGGCGTGTCATCCGCCCTTGCGTTGGAACCGTGACGGAGAATACGGGGCAAGGTCAATATTGGGCTGCCGTCCCGACACCAGTTGCGCCAGCAGGCGCCCGGTGCGCGGCCCGCCGGTCAGCCCGACGTGGTGATGCCCGAACCCCATGTAGGCGCCCTCGGTCCCCGGAACCGCGCCGATGACGGGAATCGAGTCGGCAGGCGCGGGGCGGTGGCCCATCCATTCCTTCTCCTCCGCCCAGGTGATGCCGGGCAGGGCCGCGCGCACCTGGCGGCGCAGCAGGTCGAACGGTGCGCGCGATGGCGGCGCATCAAGGCCCCCGAACTCAACCACGCCGGCAAGCCGCAGACGACCCTCCATCGGGGTGGCGACGAACTTGCCCGAGGCGACCATGACCGGTGAGCGGGGCATGACGGAAGGTTCCCACAATTCCAGGTGATAGCCGCGTTCGGATTCCAGCGGCACGTCGATCCCCAGGCTGCGGGCCAGCGGGCCGGACCATGCGCCCAGCGCCAGCACGGCGGCATCGCAGGGCAGTGTTTCGGCTGTCGTGCGAACACCGGTAACTTGGCCGTTCTCGCGGACGATGCCCCCGACCTCGGCTTTCACCAACCGGCCGCCCTGCCGCTCGAAATGCGCGGCAAGCGCCCGGACATAAGCGCCGGGGTCCGAGATGCGGCCGTGCCCCTCCAGCCGGACGGCATAGTTCAGATCGGGCGAAAACGCCGGGTC